>NZ_JBHSUM010000024.1:0-43677 GCF_042660605.1 Nitratireductor sp. GCM10026969 | reverse complement strand
CATGGCCTCGCCGCGCCGGGCGGGCTGGTCTCCAAGACCGGCATCGCCGGTCTGACGCTGGGCGGCGGGCTCGGCTGGCTGCGGCGCAAGCACGGGCTGAGCTGCGATAGTCTGGTGTCGGTCGAGATCGTGACCGCCGACGGCGAAATCCGCACCGCAAGCGAGGCCGAGAACCCGGAGCTCTTCTGGGGCGTGCGCGGCGGGGGCGGCAATTTCGGAGTCGTCACGCGTTTCGACTACCGCATTTATCCAATCGGCCCTGAGGTCATGTTCTGCTTCGTGCTCTACCCGCTCGAAGACGGCCGCTCGGTCCTGAAGGGGTGGCGCGATTTCTGCGAGCACGCACCCGACGAAGCCTGCTCGATCGTGCTGTGCGGAACGGTGCCCGGTGAGGAGCCGTTTCCCGCCGGGATCCACGGGCGCCAGTTCGTTGCCCTTGCCACGCTCTATGCCGGGCCCGTCGCGGAGGGCGAGCGCGTCCTGCAGCCGTTGCGCGAGCTCGGCGCGCCCTTGTGCGACTTTTCCGGTCCGGCGCCCTATGTCGAGGTGCAGACGATTTTCGACGGCGACTACCCGGACGGGCTGCGCTACTACTGGAAGTCGCTCTACCTCGAACGCTTCGATGACGACGCCGTCAACATGGTATTGAAGCTGACGCGGGAACGGCCGTCGCCGCTTTCGACGATCGATGTCTGGCAGCTCGGCGGCGCGATGGGGCGGGTGGCACCGGATGCCACGGCCTTCGGCGAGCGCAGCGCGCCCTGGCTGCTCGGGGTCGAATCGAACTGGGACGATCCGCAGGCGGACGAACGCAACAGGTCCTGGACGCGCGAGGCCTGCGCCCGCATGGAGCGCTTCTCCAATGGCGTTTCCTATCTCAATTTCGAGCCCGACATCGATGTGGGGCCGCCAGGTGGCAATGCCCATCGCCGGCGCCTGGCCGAGATCAAGCGACGCTACGATCCCGCGAACCTGTTCCGCCTGAACCACAACATCCTGCCTTCGGCGTCGCCAGGCTGACGGCTATCGGAAGGGGGCGAGGCCCCGGAACCCCAAGTCCGGTCATCCGGCTTCAAATCTCCAGTACCGCATAGGGCCGTCCGGTCGGTTTCTCGATCGGGTAGGCGACGTTGTAGACGCGCGTGCCGCCGGCTGTCCTGCCTTCATGGGTTCCGTGATGCGCATGGCCGTGCACGACCGCGCTGATACGGAAGCGGTCGATGGTCTCGCCCAGCCGCGAGGACCCCAGAAAGGGATAGATCTCCAGCGGCTCGCCCTTCACGGTTTCGGCGATGGGCGCATAGTGGACCAGGACCACCGAGCGCTCGGTGTCGAGCTGGTGCAGGGCATTCTCCAGCTTCATGGCTTCGGCGACCGTCTCGGCGACCATGGCCTTGATGGCCGCCTCGCCGAAGGAGGCCAGCATGCGACGCCCGAAACCGCCGGCAAACCCCTTCACGCCGGTGAAATGCACCCCTTTGAGCTCGACCGTCTGGCCATCCAGCAGATGCACGCCCGCGTCCCTCAACAGGTGCGAGATGTGGTCCACCTGGTCGCATTCATGGTCGTGGTTGCCGAGCACGGCGACGACCGGCACGCCGCACCCGCGCAGGTCCTCCGCCAGGAGCTCGGCCTCGCGCGGCTTGCCGAGGTCGGTCAGATCGCCGGCGATCGCCAGCACGTCGGCCTCGCGGGCGATTTCATTGAACAGTTCACGATAGGAGACGGCCGCGTCCTCCTTCATGTGCAGGTCGGCGATGGCGGCGACCCTGACTGGCTTGTTCGTTTCCGTCATTCCTGTTTTCCGTCCTTTCCGTCGATATCGGCGAAATTCCATTCGCGCACGTCGATCTCGTAGTCCGCGCTGGAAAACATGCGCCCGCGGCAGATCCTGGCAGAGGGCGGTGGCAGCTTGCGCTGGTGCCGAAGCCGGTCCAGGAGCTCGTCCAGCAGCCATTCCGGCACATGGTCGCGCTCGCTGGGATAGATCCACCGGAAATTCAGGAGGTGGATGAGAAGCACCTCCCAATGCATCTCCATGTGCTGGAGAAGCCGCGCCCAGTCGATCTCGTCGTGCGCCCGCAGGATGAGATGTGCCACATCCGCCCCGTCATAGCGTTCGCGGTTCTGGATGAAGCATTTGGACCAGACGAGTTCCGTCGGCCCCACCAGCCGCACGGTACGGCCCAGAACGTTGCTTTCGCGGGCATTTTCGAACCAGGTGTCGGTGACCGGCGAGGTGCCGTTGGAGGAGGCGAAGATGACGTCGAAGAAGGCCGCGCCGCGCTCCACCTTACCCAGCCAGCGCTCGTCCTCGATGTGCACCCTGTCTCCCAACTCTTTGAAATGGGTAAGGATACGTGGCCAGTCCCCGGCCTTGCAGAAGATGTCCAGATCCTTGGTCGCACGCGATATCCCGGTATAGGCGCTCACCGCGAAGGTTCCCGCCACGAGGAACGGGATGCCGGCTTCGTCCAGCGCGCGGATCGCATCCGCGTAGAAGGCCTCCGCCTCCGCGCTGTCGATTACGGGCGCGGCGCGCGCATGCAAGGCGCCGGTGTGCGGGGAACTGCTTGGCGGGTCGCTGGTCATGTCCGGATCCATCGCTTGTCGAGACAACCCGCCGGCGGGCACACCGGTTCCCGTCCGCCTCACCGCAACGCGTAAAGCAGCACCAGGCCGCCGAAATAGGTGATCAGGACGGCGATGGAATCGTAACCGAACCGCAGCACGGACCTGTCCCGCCGCTCCGCAAGCCCTGCCAGGAAGAGCGCGGTCAGCACGATCGCCAGGAGCGCACCAAAGGTGGCGAAGCGGTCCGTCTCAGCGAGCGGAGGTCCCGCCGGACTGAGCACGTCGACGAGGAAGACCAGTCCCACATTGATGAGGTTGGTACCGAGAATGTCGGACATGGCCATGACGAAATGCCCATGCCGGGCCGCCGCCAGGGCCGTGCTCGCTTCGGGCAGGGACGTGGAAATCGCCACCAGGACGAAACCCACGAAGCTCGCGCCGAGACCGGTCTGCTGAGCGATCGCTTCTCCGGACCGGGCGACGACGAAGCCGGCGAACAGGATCACCGCGGCGGCCGCAAACGTCTTGTAGAGAACCGGTCTCAGCCCAGGCTCGTGCGCCCCGTCCTCCTGATATTGCTCGAGTTCGCGCATCAGGGCGCGGTCGGGTTTCCCCCGCCGTGCGGCCAGCCAGGGCTTGCGCCCTTCTTCGCGCGACAGGATCCAAACGCAGCCCACATAGGAAAAAAGACATCCCCACGACCAAAGGCCGACGCCCAGAACGGCGACGTCGCCCACCACCATGCCGCTGGCGGCTATGGCGAGAAGCAGCACGCACAGGATGCCCTGCAGCATGACCGTCGGCTCCGGTACCACTGCCGTGAGCGCGCGACAGCCGATGATGAAGTCGACACCGGCCAGCAATGCGACCTGCATGGCAATACTGCCAAAGAGATTGTTGATGGCCAGCGGGGCGTTCCCAGCCAGCGAGGCGGTCGCCGTAACACCAATCTCGGGCAGCGAGGTAACCCCGGCAAGCAGCAGCATTCCGATCGCGGCATGGCCGAAGCCCGTCATCGAGCTGATGGCGTCGGCATAGCGCGACAGGCGCGCGCCGGCGATAAGTACCGCCAACGCCGCTACGGTGAAGAGCGCCAGGTTGAGCGGAAGCGGAAAATGCGTGAATTCAAGCATAGCGCCCCTGTCGGAAAGGGGTGGCGCTGTCCGTCCCGTCCATACGGCAATGTCGCGGTACTAGCGAGTGGCGGCCACGCGCACCTTGGTGGCCAGCGGTCCCGTGTCGCCGACCTCCTCGACGTAGTGGACCTCGTCGCCCACCCTGAGCTTGTCGAAATCGCCCTGCAGCATCGCGTTGCGATGGAAGTAGAGGCTGCCGCCCTCCTTCGTCAGCAGGAAGCCGTGATCCTCCTCGGGGTAGATCTGCGCGACCTGGCCGAGAAACTGGTTCTGAGAATCGTGATCGGCACCCTTGCCGCGCCCCTCACGCGATTCCTTCAACAGCGAGAGCCGCCTTTCGGCGATCCCGAAGGCGTCATTGATCGCATTCCCGAGATCCGGCGACTGGTATTTGTGCTGAAGGCGGTCGGGTTCATAGGCGACCACGAGCGGCGCCATTCCCGGCAGGCTGATCTCGATGCGCACGACCGGCGGCAGCGTGCCTTCGACGTTCCGCGCGCGTTGATCGACGGTCACGCGGCATCCGACAATACGGTCGTAGAAAGTCTGCAGCTTGGCGACGCGGGCGCGGATTTCCTCCTCCGCCCAATCGGACTTCTCGGCTCTGTGAAAGGCGATCTGCAGGGGGATGTCCATTCTGATCCTCGCATGAGACGTCGGGGCTGGCCCGAGTGATCGTCGCCTTAACGCCCGCGCAAATGACTTGTTCCGTTTGGCCACGGACCGGAACCCCGGCAAGCCAAGGTGCGTTAATCTTCGCGAACCAGGGAGAAGCATCGTGAACGAGAAACCGAAAGTGACGGTCGAGCCGTTCCGCGGATCGGTCACCGTCAATTTCTCCGACGCCATAATCGCCTCGACGCGGGATGCGCTCTTGTTGAAGGAGTCGGGACACGATCCGGTCTTCTACATTCCGTTTCGGGACATCTATTTCGACTTCCTCTGGCGCTCCGACACCGAATACCGCTGTCCGCGCAAGGGGCTGGCGCATTACTGGAACGTCGAGGCGGTGGGAGAGGCCGAAGACGACGTTATGTGGGCCTATGAGGAGCCGCTCCCGCAAGCCAGCGCCATCCGCGAACACGGGGCCTTCGATCCCGCGAAGGTGCGCATCGAGGTCACGCCCGAGGAGGACCTGCTGCACCGCCCGCACGTTCCCTGAACGCGACCGGTAAGCCCATGAACCCGCCCAGGCAGAAGCCAGAGCACGAGGATCCGCCCACGGTCGACCGCCTGCGCCACGATATCGACAGCGGCAAGACCGGTGAGAAGGTCCCCTATCCCGACCCGGCCGCGGCGCCGCTCGGGGCCGATGACGAGGCAGCGGGAGCACCGCCGACCGCCCGCCAGCGCCGTCAGGCGGTCACGGAAAAGCCACGCGGCGAGCCGGCCCGCCGCAGTGAACCGGGAGTGCTCGTCCTCTATGCCCTGCTGATCGGCGGGGTGCTGCTTGTGGTCCTCGGTGCCGTGCTGCTTCTGCGGGCCTGATAAGGAGGACGCGATGCCCATACCGCCGCGCCCGGTGCCGATTCCCGATCCCACGCCTCCACCCGTGCCGCCGTTCGATCCTTCCCGCGAGCCGGAGCCGGTGCGCGAGCCCGATCCCGATCAGCTTCCGGACGAGACGCCGCTGCCCAACCCGGACGAGAACGACGAACCGCCGCGGCGCGCGGACAAAACAATGCCGAGAAGGCCGGACACCGGCTTTCCGTCCGCAACTGCGTGAATCAAGCGTTCCCCCGTTGCCCGCGAGCCGTTGGAGTGATCTAGCGCTGCCGATCGTCGTTGCCGTAAAGCTCCCGCGTTTTGGAGTTGCGCTCGGCTTTCTCTTCCGCGCTCAGCCGCCTACGCTTCACCAGTGCGTATATGACGACGAGAGCGACGAGGAACGGGGCGATCCCGACGGCAAAGAACCACAGATAGTCCGCCATGAGGTCTCCAAACGGTTTGCCGATCGTCACCGTCCGAAAGGACGGCGCCTGTCCTGGGAGGAACGGGACCCCCGCGGCTTGGTTCCACGCGGCGGCGGCCCCGACGTCCCGTGGCGGGCACTGCGCACGCGCCTGAACCAGCCCGGCAGGATTTCCGCCAGGAGGCTGCGCAGAAATGTACGGGCCTTGCTTGCCATTTCCGATCAACCCGCGAAGCGGCGGCTTGTTCCGGTTCGCTCACGCTTCCTGGGCGCGCAGCCACCGCAGCACGAGGGACTCCTCTGCATCGAGCCCCTTCAGGGCGCGGCGGTTGCGGCGGCGTATGTCGGCGAGCTCGGCGGCAAGCCGCCCCTCCTGCCACGCCTCCACTACGGTCGGATGAATATAGCAGCTCCGGCACACGGCGCGGGTGTTGTGCAGCCTGCGCGCGACGCGGTCGATTATGGTGTTGAGTTCCCGCGTTGCGGCGCGCTTGCTGCCCGGCATCGGGGTTTCCGCCAATAGTACGGCCGCCGCCCGTGTCGCCCCCCAGGTGCGGAAGTGCTTGGATGTGAACGCCTCTCCCGCGTGCGCGTGGATATAGGCGTTGACGTCGTGCGAATGCACCGGCCGGCGCTCCCCCGCCTCGTCGATGTACTGGAAGAGATGCTGGCCGGGCAGTTCCTGAATGGCACGTACGACCCGGGCGATGCGCCGGTCGGACAGCTTCAGTCTCCATTCCTGGCCCGACTTGCCGACGAAGGAGAACCGCAACTGGCCTCCCTCCACCGCAACGTGATGGTTTTCCAGCGTGGTCAGGCCGAAACTCATGTTCTCCCGCCGGTAGGTCTCGTTGCCGATGCGGATCATCGTCCGGTCGAGCAGCCACACGACAGAGGCGATGGCCCGCTCGCGCGGGATTCCCCTTCTGGAGAGGTCCGCATCCACCTGTTCCCTGAGTCGCGGCAGCCCATAGGCGAAAGCGAGCAGGCTGGAGAACTTGGCCTCGTCGCGTAGCGCCTGCCAGTCGGCATGGTACCGGTACTGCTTTCGTCCGCGCTGATCGCGGCCTGTCGCCTGGATGTGGCCGTCTGGCTCTGGCGAGATCCAGACGTCGATCCAGGCGGGAGGTATGGCGAGCTTGCGGATGCGCGCCAGCGTCTCTCGGTCCGAGATGCGTGTGCCGTCGGGCGCATGATAGCTGAAGCCCTTGCCCGCCCCCCGGCGGCGGATGCCGGGCTCCGTGTCGCTGACATAGACGAGATGCGCCCGCTGCGCATCGGCGGCCGGATCTCCGTTGCAAGGAGCCGGAATATCGATCTTGTTCAGGTCCGTGCTCCTTCTCCAGCACAAGCGGCGCGGTGTCGGAAATGAAATGCGGCCAGGGCTGGTTCCACGCCAACGGCCGGAATCGTCCTTTCCGTGAAACTTCCCCGTTGGCCTGCCGCGTTCCGATGCGCTATGACGGGCCGGACGGTGCCCATGCGCGAAAGGGCACCTGCTACGGCGATGGCGGTTGCCAAAAGCCCGACGAAGCGGCAAACCTGGGCGGAAGGGCAAGAACGGGGTTTACTTTATGAAGGGCAAGAACGATCCGCGCTCGGGCTCCGCGCGCAAGCCGGCTCGCGATTTTCCGCCTGAGGTGCGGGTGCTTTTGTCGGAAATCGAGAAGGAACCCGTTCCCGAAAGACTGCTCGAGCTTGCCAGGCGGTTGCAGGACGCGCTGGTGCGCAAGCGCGCCGAAGAGGACGAGCCCTCGGAGCGCCATGCCAGGCAAGCCGGCCAAAGGTGACGTTTCCCGGGCCGCACCGGTCAGGCAGTCTGCCGATAGGTGCTGTCGGTATCGCGGCGGCGCTTCCGCCGGCCTTCGCTTTTCAGGCGGAACCAGGCGATTGTTTCCTCCAACCCCTGCGACAGGCGAATGCGAGGCTCCCAGCCCAGCAGATTGCGGGCCCGTGATATGTCCGGGCGCCGGCGGCGCGGGTCGTCCTCCGGCAAGGGCCGGTACACCACCGCCCCCGCCCCGGGCACTCTCTTGCAAATCATTTCAGCCAGTTCCCCAACAGTGAACTCGCCGGGATTGCCGAGATTCACCGGCGCCTTCGGGTTCGGCTCGACACACATGAGCGCCATGAGCCCGGCCACCATGTCGCTCACATGGCAAAAGGAGCGCGTCTGCTTTCCCGTGCCGTAGACGGTCAGCGGCTCGCCGCGTAGCGCCTGGTTGATGAAATTCGAGATGATGCGCCCGTCATCGGCACGCATGCGCGGCCCATAGGTGTTGAAGATACGCGCCACGCGCACATCCGCCCGGCCGAGCCGCAGATAGTCGAAACACAAGGCTTCGGCGGCCCTCTTGCCCTCGTCGTAGCAGGCGCGCGGCCCGGTCGCATTTACGTTTCCGCGATAGTCTTCCGGCTGGGGATGCACCTCCGGATCGCCGTAGATCTCGCTGGTGGAAGCCTGGAGAAACCGCGCCCCGTGGCGTACGGCCAGTGCCAGGAGATTGCCGGCGCCCACGACACTGGTCATCATGGTGTGGATCGGGTCCGCCTGATAACGCGGCGGCGAGGCCGCGCAGGCGAGATTGTAGATCTCGTCAAGGGACTCATCGATCGCGAGCGGCTCGCAGATATCCTGCCGCACGAGCCGGAAGGCGGGATGGTTGCCGAGGGGCGCGATGTTGGCGCGCACGCCGGTGACGAAGCTGTCGACGCAGACGACCTCATGGCCGTCGGCCAGGAGCGCGTCGCACAGATGCGAGCCTATGAACCCCGCCCCTCCGGCGACGAGCACCCGCTTGCGCACCTTTCCGACATTCACCGCATCCATGCAACGATCCCTTTCTCGTCGGCTCGCCTCAGCCCGTTCTGGCGAGCCTGCCTTGGCCGGCCCCCGCTTCCTTCAGCGCCTGAACCATGCCCCGCGCTCGCGCGCGCCCGGTATGGCTTTTCAGAACCAGCGCCCGACCCGCTTTCGCCATGGCCAGCCGTTCGTCTTCCGGCATCCGCGTGAGGGCATCGACGACCGCGTCGGCCTTATCGGCGATCAGGATGGCTTCGCCGTCGGGAAAGAGCTCTTCGAGGCCCGGCCAGCGATCGCTGATGATCGGCGCCATGCAGGCCCCGGCCTCGAACAGCCGCACGCTCGGCGACCATCCCGCGGCCACCATGTCGGCGCGGGTTGCGTTGAGGGTGAAACGCTGCCGGCTGTAGAAGGATGCGTGCGCTTCCGGCGGCAGATGCTCGATGCGCTCGACATTGGCGGGCCAGTCGATATCGTCCGGATACTGCGCCCCGGCCACCACGAAGCGCTTGTCCGGCAGGCGGCCCGCCGGGGCGATCAGGAGCCGTTCCAGCACCGGCTGGCGATCCGGACTGTAGGTGCCGATATAGCCGAGGTCCCAGCGCGGCGGCTCGCCGGTGGGCCGGTAGTGCTCCGGATCCACCGAGCAGTAGAGTGCCTCGGGCCGCCGGGCACCCGCCTCCGAGCGCAGCCGGTCGAGGACCTTGCCGCCGGAAAAGGAGAAGTAGACGTCGAAGCGCGGCACCTGCCGACGGGCCAGAAATTCCTCCTCCCCGCGCGCGAGCGCGGCAAGGGTGACCGGCGTGTCGATGTCGTAGAAGGCAAGGAGTCGCGGCCGCATCTCCTCCACCCGTTCGATGACCTCTCGGCCTTCCGGCACGAATGAGCCGACGACAACCGCATCGGCGTTGCGGATCGCCGGTTTGAAGCGGTCCAGGTCGGCAAGGCTGTCGTAATAGGCCAGGCGACAGAAATCCGGATCCGGCATGTCCCGGTGCTGGGCGTACCACGGCATGTCGCGCTCCAGGAACAAGACCTGATGCCCTTCCTCCTTCAGCCCCCGCAGCAGGGCCCGGTAAGTCGTGGCATGTCCGTTGCCCCATGAGGACGATAATGACAGGCCGAGAATGACGATGGAGAGCGGCTTGCTCATTCAGCCGCCTCCACCTGGCGCGGTGAGATGTGGCTGGTGATGATGCGGTGCACCTCGGCGGCCCGATGGGCATAGGTGTGATCGCGCATGATGCGCGCACGCGCGCGCCGGCCGATTTCCGCCGCCTGCGCCGGCGTCAAGGAGGCGACGGCGTCCGCCACGTCCTGGCCATCGCGTGCGGAAAGCACCTCCTCACCCTCCTTCAGGAAAAGCTCGAGGCCTGTCCAGGCGTCGGTGATCAGGCAGGCGCCTGCCCCCGCTGCCTCGAACACCCGGGTGGCCGGCGAATAGCCGTTGGCCGCCATGCTGGCGCGGCTGATGTTCAGCACCGCCTTGGGCGTGACGTTGAAGCAATTGTGGTCGCGCGTGGAGACATGGCCGATATAGCGCACGTTGGCAGGCATCGGCTTGTCGCACCAGCCCGATCCGCCGAGCAGGAATGCCGCGTCGGGCAGCTTCGCCGCAGCATCGAGGAAAAAGGTCTCGACCCGCGCCTCGCGGTCCGGCAGGCGATTGCCCAGGAAGGCGAGGTCGGCCGCGAAGCGGTCGTCGGGGCGTACCGGACGATGGGTATCGGGATCGAGGGCATTATAGATGGGCACGCAGGCCCGCGCACCGAAGGTGCGATAGCCGTAGACGACGGGATCACCCCCGCCATAGGTGAGCACCAGGTCGACCTTTTGCAGTTGGCCGTGCAACGGGTGGTCCGGTTCCTGCCCCAGTTGCGCCAGCGTCGCCGGCGCGTCGACGTCCCAATAGATCTTCAGCGCATCCGGCCGCGCCGCCGAAAGCACGTGGTCCATCAATGCCTCGTCCTCGAAGCCGACCCCGCTCGCCTTGACGACGACATCGGCTTCGCGCGCCTCGGCCGCGGCCTCCTTCAGCGCCTCGCGCGTGCCCTCGTAGACGACCACCTTGCACCAGGTGGGCGGAACCATGTCGCGATGCTTCTGCCGGTCGTAGACGTTGGGCTCGTAGAAGGTGACCTGATAGCCGAGCTTGGCGAGCTGCCGGATGAGGCCCCGGTAATAGGTGGCCGCGCCGTTCCAGTAGGAAGAAAGCAGGCTCGAACCGTAAAAGGCGATCTTCGTCATTCCGCGGCCTCCCTCGGCGCCAGTTGCGAACGCACCTTCTGCGTGCCGTGGCCCGCAAGGTGCTGGAAGAGCTCGTCCACCCGGTGGGCGCAGCTATGCCGCTTGGCTATGGTCTCGAGCCCGTGCGCCGACAGGCTGGCCGCCAGTTCCGGATCGGCCATGAGCCGCCGCATCTGAGCGGCCATCTCCGCGCCGTCGCGGGCGAACAGAAAGTCCTCGCCCGGGCGGAACAGCCCCTCCGCGTCGTCCCAGGGCGCGGAAACAAGCGGGATTCCGCAGGCCAGCGCCTCGAAAACACGGATGGTGGGAATGCCCGGCAACGCCTCCACGTATGGTCGGCGCGGGATATGAACCGTCATTCGGTGGCGCGCGAAGGCGGCCGGCACATCGGCATTGGCGATCCAGCCGCCATAGGCAAGCCCCGCTTCGGCGAGTGCCGCACGCGCTTCCGCCGGATAACGCACGCCGCGCACGGTACCCTTCAGCCCCAGCCGCGCCGCCGGCTCCACGAGGAAGGTGCGGATCTCGGCCGTTCGCTCGTCGTCGCCCCAGTTGCCGATCCAGATCAGGTCACATTCTTTTTCCTCCCCGGCAAGCGGGCGGAAAAGACGGGTGTCGGCCGCCTCGTGCCAGGTGACCACCTGCCGGCCCCATCCGGCCCGGCGATAGCGCTCGCTGAGCGCTTCGCCGAAGGCGAGGATCAGATCGTAGTCGGCAAGATCCAGCCCGGCGATCTCCGGCCGTGCCGAGACCGCCCGGTGATGGGTATCGTGGAAGGCGAGCGTGAAATCGCCACCGGCCCGCCGTGCCCGGCCGATCCGGGCAATGAGCGCCGGATCCGTCCATTCGTGCACGATCACGACATCGGCGTCGTCCAACACTGCTTCATGCGGGAAATCCGCGTCATAGGCGTGCGAGACCAGGCCGGGAAAATCCCTTTGGAAGCGCTCCAGCGCCGCCTCGCCCTGCTCGCTTACAAGGTTGCTCCGGCTCCAGCCGTCCTGCGGCTCCAGCGCCAGCACGTCGTGGCCCTCCCGCACCAACTCACGCATGACACCGCGCAGGAAATGGGCGTTGCCATGATTCCAGTCGGAAACCAGCGAATGGGTGTAGAAGACGAGTTTCATCTCAGGCCCTCGCCACCGGCGCGTCGGTCAGATCGCGGTAGAGCTCGGCCATGCGCCGCGCCTGGACATCGGGCGTGAAGCGGCGCGATCGGGCAAGCGCCCGCGCGCCCATTTCGAGGCGCAGGGATTCGTCCTTAACGAGCCGGTTGACGGCCTCCGCCAGGGAGTCCGGGTCGTGCGGATCGAAGAAAAGGGCAGCCTCGCTCCACAGCTCGCGATAGGTGGGGATATCCGACAGGACCAGCGCCGCCCCGGCACGCGCACCTTCGAGTGCGGCCAGGCCGAAGGGCTCGTAGAGCGAGGGAGAGACGACGATGGCCGCCTGCCGCACCTGCGCCAACACCTTGCGGTGCGGTATCTCGCCGAGGAGGCGAACACGGGAAAGCCGGGTTTTCTGGCCCGAGGGACTTACGTCGGCGCCGGCGAGAATGATCGGCCAGGAGATCTTCGCCGCGGCACGGTCCAGCGCACGCGCATTCTTGCCCTCGTCCCACCAGCGCCCGGCGCCAAAGACGAAATGCTCCTTCTCGCCGCCCTGGAGAAAGGCGCTGATCCCGTTGTGCACGACGTGGAGAAGCGGCTGCTCGCCGTAGCAGCGCACGAGCGCCTGAGCATAGCTGCCGCTGGGTGACACGACGGCATCGGCACGCGCCATGCCGGCGGTGTTCAGCCGCTTGATCCAATCCCATTCGCCGGGCAGCGACGTGCCGTGGACGGCATTCCACCACGTCACCATGCAGGAATGGGACACCGCGACCACGGGACGGCGCGTATCGAGCCCGGCAGCCTGCGTGGGCAGGTTGAGGTGCAGGAGGTCCGCTCCCTCCTCTTCCGCCAGCCGCGCCAGGGTCGACGGGATCTGTGCAAGGGCTCCTTCGTCCCGCGCCATCCAGTCGAGCGGCGCATCGAGCCAGACGACGTCGCCCAGCGGCTTTATCTCTTCCACCTTCTCGCGCGACGGCTTCGGGCCGAGGCCGGCGAACACGACCTCGACGCCGTGCGGACGCAGCCCGCGCGCCAGTTCGACGGCATAACGCCAGACCCCGCCGACGGCATCGAGCGTCATCAACACGCGCCGCCGCTCCCCGTCGCCGTAGCGGCTCAGGAAATCCAGAGCCGCGTTGTTCGCCACGCCCGTCATTCGCAGCATGTTCATGCCGTCAGCCTTTCCTGTTGGGTCGTCCGCCCCAGCCCGCGTTCTTCTCGCAGCCACTTCGCGAGTTGTCTCAAACCGTCGCGCCAGCCGGTGTTCGCCTTCCACCCGAGTTGACGCTGCAACCGCCGCGTGTCGGCGACGAAATAGTGCTGGTCGCCCGGCCGCCAGTCGTTCCATTCCACGGCCGGGTCCCGTCCGGTAATGTCGCGGATCTCCTCGAGAACCATGCGCAGGCTGACGGCGTTTTCGACCCCGCCGCCGAGGTTGAAGGTCTGTCCGTTCACCTGCGGGATCCGCTCCAGTAGCGCCCGGTAGGCCGCCACCGCATCGGCTACGTGCAGAACGTCGCGCACCTGTTTGCCGTCGCCGAAGATGGAAATGGGTGCGCCGGACAACGCCCGGATCAGGAAATGGGCGACCCAACCCTGATCCTCCGTGCCGAACTGGCGCGGACCGTAGATGCAGCTCATGCGCAAAACGGCGGTGGGGATGCCGTAGGAGGCGGCATAGTCGAGCACATACTGATCGGCCACGCCCTTCGAGCAACCGTAGGGCGTACAGAAGGAAAGCGGGCGCTCTTCCCCGATTCCGTGCCGCCGCACGTCCTCCGCCGCCGGGACGTAGCGGTCTTCCAGCGCCACCATCTCCAGATCCTCGAGCGCGCCGTAGACCTTGTTGGTGCTGGCGAAGATGACGGGCACCCACCGGCCGCCGCGCCGCACCGCCTCGAGCACGTTCAACGTGCCGCGGGCATTGACCTCGAAGTCCTCGAAAGGCTGACGCAGGCTGGTCGTGACCGCCGTCTGCGCCGCAAGGTGGAAAACGGCCTTGGCATCTGCAAGGGCCGGCTCGATGGCCCGCAGGTCGCGTATGTCCGCCACGAGCGGATGGACACGGGCCCCGTACGCCTCCCGCAGCCATGCCAGGTTCCGATCCACGCCCGGCCGGCTCAGATTGTCGAGGATGACGACGTCCTCGCCGGCCGCCAGATAGCTTTGCGCCAGGTTGCAGCCGATGAAACCGCTGCCTCCGGAAATGACGATCGGCCTTGCCTTTCCGGAAATGGCGGTCATGACACCAGCCCCCTTTCCTCCAGCTGCCGGCGCATCTTGGCGGCGTTGTCTACCGCGCCGACGTCACGCACCCAGCGGGCGAACTCGCCAACCGTGTCCTCCAGCCGGTACTGCGGCCTGAAGCCAAGCAATTCGCGCGCCTTGGAGATATCGGCAAAGCAGTTGCGGATGTCGCCCGCACGCGCCTTGCCGAGGATCTCCGGCTCCAGCTCGGGGGCCTCCATCGCCTCGGCGACGATCTCAGCCACCTGGCGGATCGAATAGGCGTTGCCGCTGCCGATATTGATCACCTGGCCGTCGGCACGCTTCTGCTCGAGCGCCAGGCGGAAGGCGCGCGCAACATCGCGCACGTGAACGAAGTCGCGCTTCTGGTTCCCGTCCTCGAAGACAAGCGGCCGTTCGCCATTGGCAAGCCGCGAGGCGAAATTGGCCAGCACCCCCGTATAGGGATTGGAAAGCGCCTGCCCCGGCCCGAAGACGTTGAACAGCCTGAGCGCCACCGCTTCGACGGGGTAGGCCTCGCCGAAGATCAGCACGGCGCGCTCCTGGGCATATTTCGTCAGCGCATAGATGGACGCCAGGTCCACCGGCTTCTCCTCATCGGTGGCGACCGGTGATATGGGCCGGCCATCCGCATGGAGCGGCTCCCACTGGCCGGCCTGGACCTGCTCCTTGCGCCGACGCGCAGCATCGAAGCGGGCGCCGTCCTTGCTCCGGTAGAGCCCCTCACCGTAAACGCTCATCGAGGAAGCGACGACAATGCGCTCGACGGGCCGGTCGATCAGACATTCCAGCAGGACGGCCGTGCCCAGATCGTTGGCGCCCACGTAGCGGGAAATCTCGTACATGGACTGGCCCACCCCCACTTCCGCGGCGAGATGGACCACCATGTCGACGCCGCTAAGGGCGGCGCGCACCGCCTGCGGGTCGCGTACGTCGCCGAAGCGATACTCCACCTTCTGCTGTGTGGCTGCTCTTGCCTCTCCGTGTACCTGCTCGACGAGGCTGTCGAGAACGACAACCGAATATCCGTTATCCAAAAGCTCTTCCGCAACCTGCCGGCCGATGAAACCGCAGCCTCCGGTAACCAGGACTTTCTTGCTCACGGTTGCTCCCGAAAACCAATGAAGAAGGTATGTGACGGTTTTCAAACACCGAAACGGGGTTTTTGTTCCCGCTGCACGATGAGCCGGCGAAGCGCGCACCCCTCGCCGGCAGGAACAATTTCCGGCCGCATCGTGTTCGCTGAACGTACAGGTGGCGCCTGCCGGTGCAGAGCGCCGCGCATCGACATACGGGAACCAAAGCGATGAGCCAGGCCAGCACCACCACCGACCATGACACCATCCGAAAATGGGCCGAGATGCGGAACGGCCGCCCTGCGCGCGTGAAGACCACCGAGCCCGGCGGCATTCTGCGCATCGATTTCGGCGAGCCGGAAGAAAGCCTCGAGGAGATCGACTGGGACGAGTTCTTCCGTGTCTTCGAGGACCGGAAGCTTGCCTTCCTCCATCAGGACAAAACGGACAGCGGAGAGACCAGCCGCTTCAACAAATTCGTCGACCGGCAAGCTTCTGAATAGCGCGCGAAATGCGTTGCGAGGCGGCGCGGCAAGCCGCGCCGCCGCGATATCTCCTTACGTTTCAATCCCTTCCGTCCTTCTTCAGCTTCTTCAGCGGGAACAACGTCTCCGGTCCGTGGTTAGGCGGCCGTAACCGTCACAGGAGAACGGCATGCAAATCACGATGATCGGCGCTGGCTATGTGGGCCTGACCACCGGCACCTGCCTGGCCAATATGGGCCATGATGTGTGTTGCTATGACATCGATTCCCGGCGCATCACGCGTCTGGAACGGTTTGACCTTCCCATCTACGAACCGGGTCTCGAGAACGCGATGCGGCGGGCCGTGGACGTCGGCCACCTGCGTTTCTCCTCGAAAATCCGAACCAGCGTCAGCGAGGCCGACGCCGTCTTCATTACCGTCGGCACGCCGTCGGCTCCGACCGGCGGCATTGACTTGACCCATGTCTTCTCGGCGGCCCGACAGATCGCACCGCACCTGAAGCGCGGCGCCGTCATCGTCATCAAGTCCACCGTGGTGGTCGGCACGGCACAGCGCGTCCGGGAGATGATCGCCCGTGAACGCGGCGCCTTCGATATCCGGGTGGCCTCGAATCCGGAATTCCTGCGCGAAGGCTCGGCGATGCGGGATTTCGCCGAGCCCGACCGGATCGTTCTGGGGGCCGATGATGCCCGTTCCAGGCGGCTTCTGCGTTCCATCTACGGTACGTTCGAGAAAATCGGGATCCCCATGGTGGTGACCAGCACGGGCAATGCCGAGCTCATCAAATATGCCGCCAACGCTTTCCTGGCCATGAAAATCGGCTTCATCAACGACGTCGCCGATCTTTGCGAAAAGGCCGGCGGCGACATCGCGGACGTGACGCGCGGCATCGGTCTGGACCATCGCATCGGTGACAGCTTCCTGCAGCCCGGCCCAGGCTTCGGTGGTTCGTGCTTTCCCAAGGACACGCGCGCCTTCGCGGCCACGGGGCGGCAGTATGGCGCGCCGCAGAAGCTGATCGAGACGCTGATCGCCCGAAACGACCAGCGCAAGACGGCGCTCGCCCGGCGTATCGTCAAGGAGGCGCGGCTGGCGCCGGGCAGCAAGGTGACGGTCCTCGGCCTGGCTTTCAAGGCCAACACCGACGACGTGCGCGAAGCCGCTGCCCTCTCCATCATCCCTTTTCTCCGCGAAGCGGGGATGCGCGTCACCGTCCACGATCCCAAGGCCGCGTTCAACGCACGCGCGCATCTGAGCGATGTGACGTGGTCCGATTGTCCCTACAAGGCCTGCAAGGATGCGGCCGCCGTCGTCCTCCTCACCGAATGGGAGGAATATCGGGCACTCGACCTCGCACGGCTCGCCAAGGCACTCTCGGGCGACTTCCTCTTCGACTACCGCAACCTCTTCGAGCCACGCACGGTCGCCCGCCACGGGCTTCGTTATGCAAGCCTCGGCCGGTCGACGGTCTTCACAAGACAGCGTGCCGACGTCTCCTCGCTGGAGACATGGCCGCGCCGGATCGCCGCCCCGGGGCACATCTAACCCCCGACGCGACGAGAATCAGCGTGTTATGCTATGAAAAGGCATGGACCAACTGCTGAACGAGGGAACCGAACACCTTGCGGCTCTGACCGAGGCGGCGCCGGGCTGGCTGGTCTCGCTCGTCATCCTGCTTGTCGCGATTGCGGTCGCGCTCGTGCTGCACCAGGTCCTGCACCGGATTCTCCTGCACCTGGTGCGGCCGTACGAGCTGTTCTGGCACCAGCTCGTTGCGCGCACCAGACGCCCGCTGCGGCTTGCCTTCGTCCTCGGCGGGCTCGCCCTCGGCGCGACTTGGGCGCCGCTGAAGGAAGGAGGCCAGGCGCTGATTCACCACATATTGCTGATCGGCTTCGTCGCCATCCTCATGTGGCTCGCGCAACTGGCGCTCAACACCTTTATGGCGCTGCATCTGCAGCGCTTCGAGCATCAGACCGACGACCCGTTCCTGGCGCGCAGGCACATCACCCAGTCGCGCATTCTGCAACGGATCGCCGGCACGCTGATCATCGTGCTCGGTATCGGTGCGATGCTGATGACCTTCGATACGGTGCGCCAATACGGCATTAGCCTGCTCGCCTCCGCCGGTGCGGCAGGCATCATCGTCGGCCTGGCGCTACAGCCGATGCTGAAAAACCTTTTCGCCGGCATCCAACTCGCCATCACGCAGCCGATCCGCATCAACGACGCACTGATCGTCGAGGGCGAGTTCGGCAATGTGGAGGAGATCACCTCGACCTATGTCGTGGTGCGCGCCTGGGACCGTCGGCGCCTCATCATTCCGCTCAACTACTTCATCGAGCAGCCGTTTCAGAACTGGACGCGCGACGAGACTGCGCTCACCGGCATCGTCCTGCTCTATCTGGACTTTTCCGTGCCGCTCGACATGCTGCGTGAAAAGGCGCGGGAGATCGTCGAGGCCTCGCCGCTCTGGGACGGCGAGGTCTTCGCCCTGCAGGTAACGGACCTGCGCGAAACGTCCATGGAGGTGCGCATCCTGGCGAGTGCCGCGAATTCAGGCAACGCATTCGAACTGCGCTGCAACATCCGTGAACTTCTGGTCGCATTTCTCGTTCAGAACTATCCGCAGGCGCTGCCGCGCGTGCGCGCCGAGACCGAGGGCGGCAAACCCTCAGGCCGGGTCTCGGCCGCACGCCGGCAATTCAACCGAGAGGGAGGCTCGCAATGAACACCGCCAATCTGCAGATGGAAGGCGTTTTGATGGCCATGTCGGCGCTGTGCCGCATCATGCGCGAAAAGGAGATCGCCAGCAGCGAGGAGATCGATACCGCTCTGGCCGAGGCGGAGGCGGTGCTCGCGGCGGACAGGCTACGTCCCGAGAAGATCTCGCATGCCAATGTCGAGGCGGTGCTCTTTCCGCTGCGTTTTCTGCGCGAAGCCAATCGCCGCGAAGCGCCGGGAACAAGCGCGGCCTATACCGAAATCGCGACCCGCGTGGGGCGCCGCCGCGGCGAGACCGCTTGACGCCGGTCAGCCCTTCTTCTTGCGCGAGGGAATCTTTCCCTCGCGCGCCCGGCGTTCGTTGCGCCGCGAGGGCAGTTCGTCCTGCCAGTGATTGATTCCGTCGCCGTGAAGCGAGAGGTCGACGGGCTCGATCTTTTCGCCGCCGCCGACATTGGCGACCTCCGGCACGTCGGCCGCAGTCGGCTGTTCGGCGCGCTCGAGCACCTGGCGGTCGCTTTCCGTCGGCGTGCCGCGCTTCTGCTTCCGGCGGACGTTCCTTTTCGCTCTATCAGGCATAAGCGCTCCCCGAGACCTGTGGCTTTTGCTCAAACCGGAGGCCGAGGCGAATGTTCCCGTGTGGAACGCACGCACCCGCGAACGTGTTGACGCATAAAGGCGAGGAGACGTTCGGTGGCAGACGACGAGAAGAGGCGGCGCGAAGACGGCGGAAACGGCCCGGGGCCGGCCTATCCCGCCCGGTATGTACGGCTGGGCCGCGTCAATCTCGCCAGACCGGGCCGGCGCGCCATCCTGGGTACGGGAGCCCTCCTGCTTCTCGCCCTGCTGTTACTCGCGATCCTCGCAAGCTGAGCCCCCTCTGCCGAATGTCAGGCAGAAAGGAACCAATTCCGCCTCCTCCTGTTCTTCTTCCAAACGGTCGAACATCGGGCACCAGGAATGTCACAAACGCTTCATCGCGCTGCATCCTCCCCTCCTTCCCTCTCCACACGCAAGTCCATGCAAGCCGCCGTCCTGACCGGTCCCGGAAAACTGGAAATCCGCGAGGTGCCCTTGCCGGAGCCGAAGCCGGGAGAGGTCCGCGTACGCCTGAGGGGCTGCGGCGTGTGCGCCTCCAATCTGGAGCCCTGGAGCGGGCCGGACTGGATGGCGTTTCCCACGCGCCCCGGTGACCTGGGGCATGAGGGGTGGGGTGTCGTCGACGCGCTCGGCCCCGGCGTGACCGGCCTGGCACCGGGACAGCCCGTCACGACCCTGTTCTATAACAGCTATGCCGAGTTCGACGTGGGACCGGCCGAGAATGTCGTCCCGCTCCCACCAGCGCTGGAGGACATGCCCTTTCCCGGCGAGCCGCTTGGCTGCGCGATGAACATATTCCGCCGTGCCGGCATTCGGGCGGGGCAGACCGTCGCCATCGTCGGCATCGGCTTCCTGGGTGCCCTCCTCACCCGCCTTGCAAGCGAGACCGGCGCCCGTGTGGTCGCAATCTCAAGGCGCCCCTTCGCGCTGGAACTGGCCCGCCGCATGGGCGCGGCGCGCACGATCACGATGGACGACCATGCAAGGATCGTCGAAAAGGTCGAAGCGCTCACCGGCGGGCGCTTTTGCGAACGCGTTGTGGAGGCGACCGGCAAGGCATGGCCGCTGGCGCTCGCCGGCGAACTGACCGGCGAAGGCGGCCGGCTCGTTATCGCCGGCTATCACCAGGACGGCCCGCGCGAGATCAACATGCAGCTTTGGAACTGGCGCGGCTTCGATGTGATCAACGCCCATGAGCGCGATCCCATGGCCTATATCAGCGGCATGCGCGAGGCCATCGACGCGGTCCTGTCCGGCCGCCTCGAGCCCATGCCGCTGATTACCCACGCCTATCCGCTCGTTCGAACCGACGAGGCGCTGGACGCCACCCGCGACCGCCCGGACGGCTTTCTCAAAGCGGTGGTGAGGATGCCATGACCATCCCGCTTGGCGACCAGGCACGCACAACCGCCTGTAAGCGGCCGCGCCTCGGTTTCCTCGGCGTCGGCTGGATCGGACGGCACCGCATGAAGGCCCTTCTGGACTCCGGGATCGCCGAGGCCGCGGTGATCGCCGAACCCTCGCCCGAATGCCAAGACGAAGCCGCCAAGCTCGCACCGGCGGCGCAGCGCATGGAAACGCTGGAGGACCTGCTCGCCGCCGAGGTGGACGGGATCGTCATCGCCACGCCCAGCGCGAACCATGCTGAGCAGGCGATCGCCGCTCTTGGTCACGGGATTCCGGTCTTCTGCCAGAAGCCGCTCGGCCGGAGTTCAGAAGAAGCGAACGCGGTCATTGCGGCCGCCAGGGCCGCGGACAGGCTCCTCGGCCTCGACCTGTCCTATCGGCATACCGAGGCAATGCGGCGGATTCGGCCGATCGTCGCCGAAGGCGGCATTGGCCGCGTCCATGCCGTCGATCTCGTCTTTCACAACGCCTACGGCCCCGACAAACCCTGGTTCTACGACCCCGCCATCTCCGGCGGCGGCTGTGTAATCGACCTTGGCGTGCACCTGGTGGATTTGGCGCTCTGGACGCTCGACTTCCCCGGGGTCGCAAGGGTCGAAAGCCATCTCTTCAACGCCGGCAAGCCCTTGCCGCCAGATCCCGACATCGTCGAGGACTTCGCCGTCGCCACGCTGACGCTCGAAACCGGCACGGTCGTCCGTCTCACCTGCTCCTGGCGGCTGCACGCCGGCCGGGACGCCATGATCTCGGCCGCCTTCTACGGCACCGAGGGCGGGGCGACGCTCAGCAATGTCGACGGCTCGTTCTATGATTTCGTGGCCGAGCTCTTCAACGGAACCGCGCGCACGCGACTGGCCGCGCCGCCGGACGACTGGGGTGGCCGGGCCGCGGTTGCATGGGCCACGCGCCTTGCCATGAACAATCGCTACGATCCGCAAGCCGAACAGTTTGCTACAGTGGCGGAGATACTCGACCGCATCTACGGGAGAAGGCCACAGGAAAGCTGAGCGCAAGGGAGGCTCACCCATGTCCCATCTGCCCACCGACGAACTCGAAGGCCGGCTCAACGCCCAGCGCGAGACGCTGGCCATCATCGCCGCCCATATCGCCTATCTGGAGACCTGCTGGCGGCACTCGGCAACCGGGATCATCGAGACGCTCGAGGAGCACGTGCAGTTCCAGGATCACCAAGAAGACCCCGGCGCCGTCCCGACCGGCACGGCGCTGGCCATCGAAGGCGGCTCGACGCGCGAATTTCGGCTGATCCTCGAAGAGGTTCGGGCGCGGTTTTCGGAACTGCGCGAGAGCTGACGCCTTTCAGACCTCGTCGAAGCGTCCGCCCTCGCGCGCATTGTTGCGCCGGAAGACCTCTTCCTCCTTCTCGTCCGGCAAGGCCTCGTCGCTTTGCTGATAGGGATTGTCCTTGCCCTCGCCGTAGTGCTCGTCGGTACGCACCCTGCCGGCACGGTCGAAGGGGACCGCCTCGCCTTCGGCGTCTTCGGGTGTGAACTCGACGCCTTTCACCTCGTCCCAGTCCTGCCCCGCCCGTTCAGGCGCCTCCTCGGAGACGTCCTCGGGCGGATGCTTCTTGTTCTTCTCTTTGCTCATCCCGATGCTCCCTTGTGTTGGCAAGGCGAGGCCGCGCTCACGGCTGCGCCTCGCTGTCGCCCGTCTGGGTGTGACGCCCGCCGGGTCGCGAGATGCCGGTCAGCGCTTCGCCGGACGGGCGCAGTCCTTCGGTGATGGCCATGTCGCCAAGCGACAGGATTCCCACCAGGCGCTTGTCGCGGTTGACGACGGGGATGCGCCGGATCTGCTGGTCCGCCATGTTGCGGGCGATGTGATCGGTGTCCTCGTCCTCGAAGCAGTATTTGACGTCGCGTGTCATCACGTCGCCGACAAGCGCGGTCGGCCCCTGGCCCTGTGCCACCGCGCGGATGGCGATATCGCGGTCGGTGATCATGCCGACCAGCCGATCGTTGTCGCCCACCGGAAGTGCGCCCACGTCCATTTCGGCCATGACCCTGGCGGCTTCCTGGATCGTCTCGTCGGGATTGGCCACGCGCACGTCGCGCGTCATCTCCTCGCTGACTTTCATGGCTGAACTCCTTTGCCGGATTTGCCTGGCTCGATGCGTGCAAGCTCACCGAATCAAACGGGACCTCGCCGCCGAATGTTCCGGGGGTGCACGGATTTTCCCGTGTTTCCGCCGCCCACCGGGCTTGGAACAATCGACGCCGGCCTCCGGTTGGATTGGCTGAAGAAAACGGCTTTCATCAAACCCGCGAAGAGGAACGGAACCATGACCGCGACCGGGCTCGACGTCATCGACAGGACGCTGCAGACCACGAATATCTGGCTGGATGAGATCATGGACGAACTGGGGCCCGACCGTCAGTTCGCCTGGCATGTGCTGGGCGCCGTGTTGCGCGGCCTTCGCGACCGGCTTTCGCCGGAACTCGCCGCTCACCTCGGAGCCCAACTGCCGCTCCTCGTGCGCGGCACCTATTACGACCGCTATCAGCCGTCGAAAACACCGGAAAAGGTGCGTTCGCTCGACGAGTTCCTGTCCGGGATCGCCGACGAGCTTTCAACGACGCGGCCCGTGGGCGCCGAAGACGCGTTCCGTGTCGTCTGCCGCGTGCTCGACCGCCACATCGAAGGCGGCCAGGCTCAGAAGGTATGGCAGGCCTTGCCCGAGGACATCCGGCGCGTGGCCAACCCGTCCTGAGGTCGCCGACGGACTCTAACCCAGCTCACGCACCATCTCCGCTTCCCGTTCCAGGACAGCGGCCACTTCCTCACGCGTCAGATGCGTCAGCATGAGGCTGATGCAACACTCCAGATAGGTAAGCGACGACCGGCGCAGAAACTCTCTCGTCTGTTCCCGTGACAATCGGTCGATCTTGCTTTCCCGCTTCGACATCATCGTAACTCTTTGGTACCGGAGGACGGCCATGGCCGTCATTCCCGCACCCAATCGCCAAGGCCCGCCGAGGTTCCCTGCCGGACCGGTCTTTCATCGCCCTTGCGCGCAGGAAGACAGGGCCACCATGGCGATCCCCGACCACGCGATGCCGAAAAGCGACAGGAGGCAGAGGATCCGGGAGATTGCATCATAGACCCGTCGGTCGTCCGTCTCGTCGCCGATCCCGAACAAGCGGCCGGTGCGGCGCTGCAGGAGGACGGCGAGCGCCAGCGGCACGAAGGCCACCGCCGTTGCGGCCAGAAGGATCGTTGTGGAGACCGATGGCGCGCCGCCGAGCGCGCAGACGAGCGTGTGCGCGCCATAGACGACGAGAAGGTGCAGTCCCCATACCAGCGGCCCCAGCATCAAATAAGCGAGCATCACGACCACGGAGGGCTCGCGTTCTGCATGGTGCAGTTCCGCCATCCCTGCCTCCTCAATATGCGATGCGCGGAAAGCCGTGGATGACCACGAGTCCGAGCAGGATCTGTGCCGCCGCGTAATAGTAGAGCAGCGCCGCGTTGTCGAAGCTGAGGCGGCGCACATTGTCGAGCTTGCCGGCAACGTAACGCGCGATGGCGAAACCGGCCAAAACGACGCATGCGAGGCCCACCTGCAGATTGAGGAAGCTCGCCATATAGACCATCGCCCCATAGGCGTTCGCCGTGGGGCGCAGCCCCGTCGTCCAGTGCCCCCAGGCTTCCAGCGCTACGGCGGAAGCAAGGCATACGGCGCCGATGGCGATGAACACCGGCGCCAGCACACGCCGGGTGCCCGGGGCCGGCAGAAGGCGCCCGCCCGCGAACATCGAAGCCGCGCCGCCGACGACCAGCAGCGCCGAGGCGAATGGCAGCAGAGGCTGCGGCAAGGCGGGAGAGCCCTCAGGGGCCCAGATGTCGGGCGAAACGACCCAGAGATAGAAATAGGAGAAGACATAGGCGATGTAGAGCGAGGAAGCGACGATGATGAGGACGAACATCGCCCACCAGGAATGTGACGTCGGACCGGTCATATAGGTCGGCACCTTGATGCCGGCGCCGATATCCACCGGCCCCGTGCCCGGTCCGTGATCGAGCCCCCATGCCCAGACGATGCAGGAAGCGACCGAAATGACGCCGCATATGAGGGCCGGCACCACCAGCTTGACCGTCAGAAGCAGGAAGAAGCCGGCCATGAAAACCGCAGCCACCATCTGCGGCCAGCCGGGCCCCGGCATGCGAATGATGTATTGCGGCCGGGCGTCGATCGGGCTGGTGACGATGGTCTCCCGCCCGCCCGTGGGCGCCCCCGGCAGAAAGTGCCGTCCCTCCTCGACCTCGCGGGTGAGGTTCGGCTGGTCCCACAGCGGCTCCCGACTGGTGACGTAAGGGATGCTGCGCGTGGAATAAACGCCGCCCGGCAGCCATTCGAGCGTGCCCGCATCCCACGGATTGCCCTTCCCCCCGGCAGCGGACGGCCGGAAGTGCAGGACGAGGTCGATCACGAACACGAGGACGCCCACCGCCAGCATATAGGCTCCCACGGTCGAGATCATGTTGAGCCCGTTCCAGCCGAGATCGTCCGGATAGGTCCAGACGCGGCGCGGCATGCCGATCAGACCGGTCAGGTGCATGGGGAAGAAGGAGACGTTGAAGCCGAGAAACATCAGCCAGAAGACCCAGCGCCCCAACCGCTCGGACAGCATGGTGCTGCTCGCCATCGGCGCCCAGTAGTAGAAGGTCGCAAAGAGCGGGAAAACCATGCCGCCGACGAGGACATAGTGGAAGTGCGCGACCACGAAATAGGTGTCGTGTACCTGCCAGTCGACGGGGACCAGCGCCACCATTACGCCCGTCAGCCCGCCCACGGTGAAAATAAAGAGGAAGCCGAGCACGAAGAGCGACGGCGTGTTAATGCGGAAACGCTCCTTGCCGGCGGCAATGGTGGCGATCCAGGAAAAGACCTGGATGCCCGAGGGAATGGCGACGGCCATGCTGGCGGCCGAGAAGAATCCCAGACTGAGGGAGGGAATGCCCGTCGCGAACATGTGATGCACCCACAGCCCGAAGGAGAAGAAGGCCGTCCCGATGAGGGCGACCACGATCAGCCGGTAGCCGACCAGCGGATGCCGCGCCATGGTCGGCACGATCATCGAGACAAGTCCCGCCGCCGGCAAGAAGATGATGTAGACCTCCGGGTGGCCGAAGAACCAGAAGAGATGCTGCCACAGGAGCGGGTCGCCGCCCTTGTCGGCGGTGAAGAACGGCCAGCCGAATGCGCGCTCGATCTCCAGAAGCATGGTGGCGAGGATGACGGCCGGGAAGGCGACAATGATCATCGCCGCGAAGACCAGCATCGACCATGCGAAGATGGGCATTCTGGCCAGCGACATGCCCGGCGGGCGGGTGCGCAGCGCCCCGACGATGATCTCGATCGCCCCGGCGATGGCGGAAATCTCGATGAAGCCAATGCCGAGCAGCCAGAAATCGGCGTTGTTTTCAGGCGAGAATTCGAGCAGCGTCAGCGGCGGATACATGAACCAGCCGCCCTTCGGGGCAAGGTCGAAGAAGACCGTGAGGAAGAACACCGTGCCGCCGACGAAATAGGCCCAGATGGCGAAGGCCGAAAGCCGCGGGAAGGGAAGGTCGCGCGCCGCCAGCATCTGCGGCAGGAGGAGGACGCCCAGCGCCTCCACCGCCGGCACCGCGAAGAGGAACATCATGGTGGTGCCGTGGACGGTGAAGATCTGGTTGTAGAGGTCCTGGCTCAGAAAGTCGTTCTCCGGCACGGCAAGCTGCGTGCGCATGAGAAGCGCCAGGACGCCGGCGGCGAGGAAAAAGACGAAGGCGCCGCCGACATAGGCGATACCGACCACCGTATTGTTGACTGCCGTGACGATACGGAAGCCCTTGGGCGTCGCCCAGACGCGCTCGAGCTCCTCCAGTTCGCCCTCGGGCCTCGGTGCCTCGTTCGGCAGCTTGGTTTCCTGCTCCATGCACCTACTCCAGGCTTTCCAGATAGGCTGCGAGCGCCGACAACTCCTCCTGCGAAAACTGTTCGAAGGGCGGCATCAGGTTCTCCGGCTTGATTTGCTGGTTGTCGGCGATCCAGCGCGCAAAGGCCTCGCGGTCGTTCGGCAACGCCGCCGCCGCCAGCGAGAGGCGGCCGCCGACATGGGTGAGATCCGGACCGATCTCACCCCTGGCTCCGATGCCCCTGACGCGATGGCAGGCACCGCAGCCGTTCTCGAGGAAAAGCGTGCGCCCACGCTCCTGCTGTTCCGTCTGCGGTTCGCGCGCCGGCTCCGCCTCTTGTGTCAGCCAGGCATCGTATTCGTCTTCCGGCATCGCCACCACGTAGAGCGCCATGAGCGCGTGTGCCCCGCCGCAATATTCGGCGCACTGGGCGCGGCTGACCCCGGGCTCGCTCACCTCCACCACGAGTTCGTTGGTGCGCCCGGGGATCATGTCGAGCTTGCCGGCGAGCTTCGGCGCCCAGAAGCTGTGGATGACGTTGTCGGATTCAAGCTGCAGGCGCACCGGGCGCCCGACCGGCAGGCGCAATTCATTGGCGCTCACCACTTCCTCGCCGTCGGCCGTGGCGTAGGTGACTTCCCACCACCAGCGTTTGCCGACGATGGTCACCATGTCCGCGTCCGCTGCCTGGCTGCGCACCATTCCCGCCTGCATGACGACGAGTGCATAGACGAAAAGGCCGGTGAGCACCGTCACCGGAAAGACGATGCCGCCGCCGATCACCACCCAGTCGCTCGCCAGGCGTGAGCGCCAGCGTGCCGGTCCGTAAAGGGCGATCGCCACCAGCACGAGGACGATGAAGGTCACGACGACGCCAACCCAGGTAGCGGTCCACAACAGCGGATCGATTTGCAAGGCCTCCACGCCGCTCGGCGACAGCACGGACTGTACTCCGGCGCATCCGGCTGTCGCCGCAACGGGTGCATGAACCATGATGCGAAGGAGCAACCGTGCGGCCTGCCTCATCGCGCAGCCTCCCTGGCCGACGTTTCCGCCGCGCCGCCCGATGTACCGAGGGATGCGAAATAGGCGGCGACGTCCTCAATCTGCTGTTGGCTCAATCTGTCAGCGACGGGTGCCATGATGTCCGCATAGACGGTGCCCGAACGGACTCCGCTGCTGAAAAGTGAAAGCTGCGTCGCGATATATTCCGCCGGGAGCCCGTCGAGCCGCGGAAACTGCCCGGAGGTCGCGGTGCTGTGACAGGAGAGGCACGCGGGAACGTTGCCCTCTGGCGCGCCGCGCAACGCTATTGTCTGGCCGCGGCGCACCGCCTCCGGATCCAATGCACCGGGTGACAGTATTGGTTCGCTCTCACGCTCGGCATAGCGGCGGGCCAGCGCTTCCATCTGTCCTTCTCCGAGCTCGGACGCCACGGTTTCCATGATTCCGCTCTGGCGCCGATTTTGCGAATATTCAACGAGCGCACGCTCCATGTACTCGGGCTTCTGTCCCGAGAGCCGCGCTGCAAGCGGGTGGACCGGCGCCGCACCCGGTGCGCCGTGGCAGGTGTCGCACATGGCGGCCACATCCGCCGTCTCGAGATCCTGGCCGAACTCGAAACGGGTGGCGCCGGCAATCTCTTGCGTATCCAGGCCCGTCATTTCCGCATAGGTCTCGGCATCCATTTCCGGCAGACGCTCCAGGAACGCGACCAGCGCCCAGACCTCCTCGACGCGCTCTCGCCCCGGCCAGGCAGGCATGCCGGTGAATTTCAGCCCGTTGTCGACGATCCAGAAGAGCTCCTTGGTTTCCCAGTGCTCGACCGCCCGCGACAAGGGTGGAGGAGCTGGATACATCTCCGCGGCAACCGGGTTCTGCGTTGCGGCCGGCGAGGCGTGGCACGGTGCACAGCCCAGCGCGAAATGCCGCGCACCAAGCCGCGCCAGAGCTTCTTCGGAGAGATCGGGCGGGTCGCCGACGCCGAAGCTGTGGGTCTCCACCGACCGGCGCAGCGTGAGCCGGATCACGGCATTGGTGGCATCGAAATGGCGCACCGCCGCGCCGACATTGTAGACGCCCGAAAGGACAAAGATCCCGCCCAGGAGGAGACCGCCGACGACAGCAATAACGACGCCGAAAAGCAGCGCTTCCCAGCCCGGCAGCGAGATCCAGCGCATCTCAGCGGCTTTCTTCCGGCAAATAGGTTGGCGACCGGCGTTCGATGTCGCGGATCCAGCGCGCGGCGATCACCACGCCGGCAAGGACATAGGTGAGTGGACAGGCGATCAGCATCAAAAGTCCGGCAAGCTGCTGGTCGGGCAGCAACGCGGCAGCGGAAACGGGCCCGCCCATGTGGATTTCGGCGGCCCGCGAATAAAGAACGCGCGGTGCGAAGGTGAGCAGCGCACCCAACAGGCAGAACAGCTTGCCCGTGATGGCCAGCGCCCCCAGCGCCCGCCAGCGTGCCTCCTCCGCTTCCTCAAGGACGGCGCGCCAGAACCAGAGTGCGGAAAGTACAAGCGTGCCGTGCATCAGCATTGTGCCGCCTGGCGTGCCGAGCGCAAACGCCATCGGTGCGGGAAGATGCCACGCCCACAAAAGCGTGATCTGGACGAGCGCCGCCGGCCCGATCCAACACGCATAGCCTGGCGCAGGCCCGCTGCCTCTCCACAGGCGCCACGCGAGCACCGCGAGCGGCGCCCCGACGTTCATCGCCAGGATATGCGTAACCATGTGCTCGGTTAAAAAGCCGGCAGCTTCCATCATGTCGCCTGAACCAGAAAACCGCTAAGTTGTTCCGCCCGCCGCCTCATTCCGCGGCTGTTTTCATTGATGATTCGCCGCCTGCCGCCACGCTGGCACCTACCTGGTCGCGCATCTGCTTCTCGATGCGGCGGCGCTCCGCCTTGGAGCGGACCTGGTGCGTGGTGACGCTTTCCGACCGCAATATGCGCCGCCCCGCCCTCTCCACGATCTCGTAGTTGCGTTGGGCGGCGACGGGCCTGTCCTCCGATCCGTAAGTCGCCACGATCGTCAGCGTCAGCGCGCGGACAGAGGCGATATCCCTGCCCGTCTGGCCAAGGCTGTGCTCGATGATCTTGTGGTAAGGACCGAGCTCAACGGACCGGCCGCTGTTCAACGGCCCCTGATAGCCGTCCACCTCGGACTGACCTTCCGGCTCCACCCGTCCGCCCCAATCGGTGATGGAACAGACGATCGTATCGTCGGGGTCGTCACACTTCAGTTCCGCGAT
This sequence comes from Nitratireductor sp. GCM10026969, assembly GCF_042660605.1. Classification (NCBI taxonomy): domain Bacteria; kingdom Pseudomonadati; phylum Pseudomonadota; class Alphaproteobacteria; order Hyphomicrobiales; family Phyllobacteriaceae; genus Nitratireductor; species Nitratireductor sp. GCM10026969. Next base: position 14,175 of record NZ_JBHSUM010000024.1, on the reverse strand, counting down.
CACGCCCTCGATATAGATCGCCTCCGTACTCATGTTCGTCACGACGCATTGCGTGCCGAGGCTGTGGCCGTTGGCGCGGTTGATGAGAATCTTCGCGTGCCGCGCTCGCCGATACCCGTTGAGCAGCAATTGGAAATAGAGCGCCCAGACCACGAGCATGAGCCCGTTGAGAACGACATTGATCGGTTCGTTCTGCTGGCTGATCCAGTTCCACATGTCGTACCCGCCTCTCCCTCCACCGTCCACCCGAACGCCGAAGGGGGGCAATGGTTTCGCGGCCGTGGCGGAGAGGCAGGAGGAAGGGCGCCAACCCTTACGGTAATTTAATGATATAATGGATGAAATCAGACCCAATCTTGCCGTACATATGGTGTACGCATCGGTTTGGGCTACGGGATTGTTTTCAACCCTCCGTTGCTCCCGAGTCCGTGCATTGGAGAACTGAATGTCCTGGTGGAAGCAGGCCCTTTTGAGCCTCCTGATCCTGATGGTCGCGGCCGCCCTTTGGTACCGCTTCTTTCCCGGCGCGGCGGAAATCGCCAGCCATTGGGGACTCACGGAGGGTCCGGTCGAAGCGGCCGTCTCACAGGAGGAAAGACGGCGCGGCGGGAACGGAGGTATTGGCGGGCCCGGCGGCATACAGAGCCCCGTCATCACCATGCCGGTGACCAGCGCCACCATCAACGACCGCCTGACCGCAATCGGCACGGGCAGCGCGCTCCATACGGTGGCGGTGCGGCCCTTCACGGCGGGAAGGCTGACGGAGATCCTCGTCGAATCGGGCGCGGACGTCGCGGCCGGCGATGTCATCGCCCGTGTGGACTCGGAAGCTGAAAGCATCGCGGTCGACCGTGCCGAGCTCGCCCTCGACGACGCGCGCGCACGCCTGGAGCGTGTCATCGAGCTGCGCTCGAGCAATACCGTGACCGCCGTCCAGCAGACCGACGCGGAGTTGGCGGTGCGCAATGCCGAGCTCGAGCTGCGCACGGCCCGCCTGGCGCTGGAGCGGCGCCGGATCGTGGCGCCGATCAACGGCGTGGTGGGCATATTGCCGGTTTCTCCGGGCGACTATGTCACCTCCTCCGACGAGATCGCCACCATTGCCGACCGTTCGCAGATCCTCGTCGATTTCTGGGCACCGGAACGGTACGCGCCGGCGATAACGATCGATGCGGCGCTGACGGCGTCCTCCGTCGCGCGGCCGAACGAGTCCTATCGCGGCACCGTCCGCGCGATCGACAACCAGGTCGACCCGGAAAGCCGGACGATCCGCATCCAGGCGCTGATCGAGAATCCCGCCGATACGCTGCGCTCGGGCATGGCCTTCCGCATCAGCATGCGCTTCGAAGGTGAGATCTATCCCGCGGTCGATCCGCTGTCCGTCCAGTGGGGCACCGACGGCGCTTATGTCTGGGTGGTACGCGAAGGGGTAGCGCAGCGCACGCCGGTGGAGATCGTCCAGCGCAACGCCGACGCCATTCTCGTCGAAGGTGAATTCGCCGAGGGAGACCAGGTGGTGGTCGAAGGGGTGCATGCGGTGCGCGAAGGTGTACCGATCGCCGGCGGCGAGGACAACGACCTCGCCGTGCGCGGCTCGTGAGGATGCGCCGATGACCGCGGGGAACACCGATCAGGCGAGCCGCGGCATCACGGCGCTCTTCATCCGCCGTCCCGTCTTCGCTTTCGTGGTGAACACGCTGATCGCGGTGGCCGGACTGGCCGCGCTGTTCGGGGTCGAGGTGCGCGAGCTGCCCGATGTCGATCGCCCGGTCATTTCCGTCAGGACAAACTTCGACGGCGCTGCCGCCGAGACCATCGACCGCGAGATCACCGCCGTCATCGAGGGCGCGGTCTCGCGCATCGCCGGGGTTTCCGCCATCTCCTCCTCATCCTCCTTCGGCAGGAGCCGGATGACGATCGAGTTCCGCGAGAGCGTGAACCTGGACACAGCCGCCTCGGACGTGCGCGATGCGGTCGGGCGGATCCAGAACCAGCTTCCCGACGATGCCGACACGCCGACCATCGTCAAGGCCGACGACGATGCGCAGCCGGTCCTGCGCCTGGCGGTCACCTCCGAGACGATGAGCGTGGAGGACATGACCGTCTATGTGGAGGACGAGATCGTCGACAGGTTTGCCGCCGTACCCGGGGTCGCGAGCGTCCAGGTCTACGGCGACCGGGACAAGATCTTCCGCGTCGACATCGACCAGGCTAGGCTCGCAAGCCTCGGCATGACGGTCGGCGACATCGGCAACGCGCTGTCCAGCGTCGCTTTCGACAGCCCCGCGGGATCCCTGACCAACAACACGCAGGACCTCGTCGTGCGCGCGACGGCTTCGATCACCACGCCGGAGGACCTGGAAGCCATTCAACTGACGCGCAACGTGCGACTGGGCGACGTGGCGACGGTGTCGCTCGGACCCGATATCGGCGAGAGCCGCCTTCGCTCCAACGGTAAGCCCGGAATCGGGCTCGGCATCCTGCGCCAGGCGCAGTCGAACACGCTCGACATCTCGACCGGCGTGCGCGCGGCTGTGGAGGAGTTGAGGCCCATCCTGCCCGAGGGCATAAGCATAGCCGTCACCAGCGACGACGCCACCTTCATCCGGGGCGCCATCCACGAAGTGGAAATCGCCCTCGGCATTTCGGTGACTATCGTGCTGCTCGTCATCTATCTGTTCCTGCGCGACGTGCGGGCGACCATCATTCCGGGGGTGGCGATCCCCGTGGCGCTCATCGGCACGGTCGCGGCCATCTACCTGGCGGGCTTCTCGATCAACATCCTCACCCTGCTGGCGCTGGTCCTGGCGACCGGTCTCGTGGTGGACGACGCCATCGTGGTGCTGGAAAACATCGTCCGGCGGCGCAACCAGGGCATCGGGCCCCGCGCCGCCGCAACCCTCGGCACCGAGGAAGTCTTCTTCGCCGTCGTCGCCACCACGGCCACGCTGATCGCGGTGTTCGTGCCCCTTTCCTTTCTCCCCGGCCAGGCCGGAGGCCTGTTCCGCGAATTCGGTTTCGTTCTGGCGATCGCCGTTTTCCTGTCCTCGATCGTCGCGCTGTCGCTGTGCCCGATGCTGGCCTCGCGCCTCCTCGCCACCGGTAACGTTGAGGCGGAGGAGAGACGGCCCGGAGTGATCGAGCGTTTCGGCGGTGTCCTTGCGCGTCTCTACGAGAGGACGCTGCGCTTCTGCCTCAACGCCCCCGCCGTGGTGCTGCTCGTCTCGGCGCTCTTCGCGGCCACGGCCTACGGGCTGTTCGGCACCGTGAAATCGGAGCTCACGCCGAACGAGGACCGCTCGGTCGCCTTCATGCGCGTTTCCGCTCCGCAAGGCGTCAGCCTCGACTATCTTGCCGGCAAGATGCGGCAGATCGAGGGGTTGATCGAGCCCTTGCGCGAGCGCGGCGAAATCCGCAGCACCTTCTCCATCACCGGACGCGGCAGCACCAACAGCGCCTTCCTCGTCCTGGGCCTTGCGCCATGGGAAGAGCGCGAACGCAGCCAGCAGGAGATCCTGGACGAGGTGAACGTGCTGGCCGCACGCGTGCCCGGTGTGCGCGCCTTCGCTTTTCAGCCGAACAGCCTGGGCATCCGCGGCTCCGGCAGCGGCCTTCGTTTCGCCGTCGCCGGAAGCAACTACGAAAGGCTGACGCAATCGGCTATGGCCATTGTCGCGGAGATGGAGAAGGATCCGCGCTTCGATCGCCCGCGCCTTTCCGACGACGCCACGCAGCCGCAGCTCAAGATCGACATAGACCGCCAGCGCGCCGCCGACCTGGGGATCGGCATCGAAGGCATGGGCGAAGCCATCCAGGCGCTGCTCGACGGCAGGCAGGTCGCTTCGATCTTCATCGACGACAAGAGCTTCGACGTGAAGCTTCTCTCGTCCACCAACCCGGTCAACGACCCGACCGACCTCGAGAACATCTTCGTCAGGACCGGCGACGGACGCTTCGTGCCGCTCTCCACCATCACGACGCTCCGCGAGGAGCCGGTGCCGCCTTCGCTCGACCGCGAGTCGCAGATGCGCGTGGTGGAGATCACATCCGGGCTCGGCGACGATTTCGCCCTCGGCGCGGCGCTTGCACGGGCAACGGAAATCGCGGAGCCCCACCTGCCCCCCGGCGCGCGCATCATCCCGCTGGCCGAGGCGGCGACGCTCGGCGAGACCGGCAACAGCATGCTGACGATCTTCGGCTTCGCCGTGGTCATCATCCTTCTGGTGCTCGCCGCGCAGTTCGAAAGCTTCGTCAGCGCACTCATCATCATGGCCACCGTGCCGCTCGGGCTCGCCTGCGCGGTTTTCGCCCTGCTTCTGACCGGCACGAGCCTGAACGTCTACAGCCAGATCGGGCTGGTGCTGCTCGTCGGCATCATGGCCAAGAACGCGATCCTGATCGTCGAGTTCGCCAACCAGCAGCGCGACCGCGGACTGAAGGTGCGCGAGGCGATCGAGCAGGCCTCGCTCATTCGCCTGCGCCCCGTCGCCATGACGATGATCTGCACCGTGGTCGGCGGCGTGCCGCTGGTGCTGGCGAGCGGCGCAGGGGCCGAGGCGCGCATCGCGCTCGGCTGGGTGATCGTCGGCGGGCTGGGCCTCTCGGCGCTCTCGACCCTCTATCTCACTCCCGTCGCCTATCTCCTTCTCGGCCGCTTCATAACGCCGAAGGTGGAGGAGGAGGCCCGCCTCGAACGCGAGCTGAAGCACGCGGCGTCGCAGTCCCGATAGGCACCGGCGCGCGGCACAGCGCCGCACCATACGAACACCGCTCTCAGGCACCCTCATGACATCGCCGGCACAGCGCGGTATCTGTGCGCGGGGCGGCGACGGACCACGCGCGCTCCCCATGCTGATTGACGGCGCGTCACCGGTGCAGCATGGAATTGGTGCCCGTCGGGCGAATCGGCGGGCGCGTTGGCGAATGGAGAGTGATTGGTCAGGGATGGAAACGATAGGGATTGACGAAGCCAAGGCGATGGTGGGCCAAGAGGTGGGCATTTCCAACTGGCGCACGGTGTCGCAGAAGATGATCGACCAGTTCGCCGCCGCAACCGACGACTACCAGTTCATTCACACCGACCCCGAGCGGGCCGCCCGCGAAACGCCCTATGGCGGCACCATCGCCCACGGCTTCCTTTCCCTGTCCCTGCTTTCCACGATGATTTTCGAGGCGGTCCCGCGGCTCGAGGGCGCGCAGATGGGCGTGAATTTCGGCTTCGACCGCGTCCGGTTCCTGAACCCGGTGAAATCGGGCGCTCGCATTCGCGCCCGCTTCGCGCTGGCCGAGATGAAGGTGCGGCCCTCGGGCATCGTCGAATCCCACTACGACGTGACGGTGGAAATCGAGAACAGTCCCAAGCCCGCCCTCACGGCGCGCTGGCTGACACTGGCCATGCCGGACCGGACGGGGGAAGATGCGGCGTGACCGCCCACTGCGGCCCGCCATCGCCTTTCGTGAAAGCATGCTTGACGCCGCAGCCGCAAACCGGGAAAAGGCCGGTGAACCGCTGTCAAGCGCCTTTTCGCCAGCAAAATCGATGAGGAAACCGGTGGATGCAACCTGGAGCGGGTGACCGCAATACCGCCACGAGCCTGCCGCGCAACCGGGAAGAAGGGGCGCTGAATGGCGTGCTTTGACGGGCTGACGGTTCTCTTGACGGGAGCAACCGGCGGCTTCGGCCGGCCTCTGGCGAAAAAGCTTGCCGCAGCGGGCGCGCGCCTCGTCCTCTCGGACCTCGACAAGGCGTGCCTTGAAACGCTCGCTGCTTCGCTGGATGCGGAAACGGCGGTGCTGCCCGGCGACGTGGTCGACGAGAGCCTCTCGGAACGGCTGGTCGACCTCGCCTGCGAGCGCTTCGGCGGGCTCGACATCGCCATCAACAATGCCGGTATCGCCCAGACCTTCGTGAAGCTCCATCTCATCCCCTCGGAGGAGGCCCGCCGTGTCATCGACGTTGACCTGATGGGTGTCTTCTATGCGATGAAGCACCAGTTGCCGGCGATGGAGCGGCAGCACCGCGCCAGCGGACGCAAGGGTGCCATCGTCAACGTCGCATCGGTGGCCGGGCTCGCCGGCGCGCCGCGCCTTGCCGCCTATACCGCCGCCAAGCACGGGGTTATCGGCCTGACGCGCGCCGCCGCCGCCGAGTACGCCACCAGGGGCATCCGCATCAACGCCGTGTGCCCTTCCTTTTCGCGCACGGAGATGGTGACGGAAACGCTGAAGATGTCTCCCGTCGCAAGCACCAGGGCAGAGGCCGGCCTGACGCGCGGCGTGCCCATGAAGCGGCTGGCGGAGGTGGACGAGGTGCTGAACGTCATCCTGTTCGCCGCCGACCCGGCCAACAGCTTCATGACCGGCCAGGCACTGGCCGCCGACGGCGGCATCACGGCGGTGTGACGGAAACGCCCTCGGTGGCTTGCCCGCGGCCCGGGCGCCGCAGGCGAAGGTGCGTCACCGAGGCGATGTTGAAGATGATGAAGCTCGACATCGCCGGCCTGGAGGCTACCCACGAAGGCAGGTGAACGTCGCCTACACGACCCCGCAGGCGCGGATGAGCTTCAAAAGCCGCGGCAGGGACGGCGTCTTGTTCATGGCACAGTAGGTCTGGCGGCTTTCGCCGCCGTAGCCTTCCTTGTGCCTGGCCAGCGTCTGGGTGGGATAGACCAGACGCTGGGCGATCGGATTCGTGTAGATGAAGCGAAAGGCCCGCCGCGTCAGCCAGTCCTTGGTAAACTCCTTGTCTTCGATCCGATGGAAGGGCATGAGCCCGAAATAAAGGCGGGGAACGCCTTCGCGCTGGAACGTCTCGATTGCCCGACGCACCAGGAAATAGGCCGACAGCGGGTCGGCATCCGGAAGCCAGCGGCGTGTCGCCGAGAGATAGCCGACGATCCTGCCTTCTTTATAGAGCGGGTCGAAGAATGCGAAGGCGACCGGCTTGTCGTCACCATCGAGCAGGAAGAACTTGCGCACGCCCGGCTCGTCACGAAGCACGACGGGGCGCACGAGAAAGGAAAGCTCGCGCCGCTTGGTCGTCCGCGTGCGGCGCCAGCCGAGCGATATGGCTTCCAGCCGGGCAGGATCGAACACGCCCAGCGGCATCTCCGCGACGCGATGCCCGCTTCGGGTGAGCCGGTTTTCGGCGGTGCGGAAACTGCGCTTCCTCGGCCCCGAGAAATCATATCCGTCGAGATCGATCCAGTTTTCCAGGCCCAATTCGTTAACGCTGAAACCGCGCCCGGCGAGGATCTCGGCCATCCCATGCGAGACCTGCCAGAACGTCACGTCCTGCTTCTGCGCCACGAAGGCGTCAACGAGGCGCTCCCATTGCGCGCGCGGCGCCAGCGGATCGGCAAGTGCAAAGGCCGTGCGGCCCACCATCCGATAGGCGATGAATCCGGCCTCATCGCCGAAGCGCAGCAACCCCGGCTGAAACGCCACGGAATAGGCAAGAGCGAAATGCCCGTAGCGATCGAGCAGCGAGCGTCTGGCCGACTCGAAGACGAAACCTTCGCCCACTTCCTGATCGCGGCGGGCAAGCGCTGCAGCAAAATAGTTCACGAAAACGCCGATCCGACTGCTGCGCCCCTCCTTATGGATGCACACGGACGAACGATTCGGCAAGCCCCACCGCGCACCGCGAGCATGGCGGCGCAGATCCGTCGAAGACGGTGGCGGCTATTGGTCTTCCGGCAGGCACCTTGCTCCGGCCGACAGCGGAATCAGGAATGCGAAGCGATAGCCGCTCGTGGCGGGCGGTTCGATCGTCCCGCTCCATTTACGCTCGATGATAAGCTGCATCAGCTTGGAGCCGAACCCGGTTCCGTGTCCACGCGGCTGGCCGGCTGCCGTTTCATCGCGCCACTCCAGCCTGAAGCACTTCTCCCCTTCGGCATCGTCGACCAGCGACCAGCACAGGTCGACCATGCCCTCTTCCGAGGCGAGGCAGCCATACTTGACGGCATTTGTGGACAGTTCGTGCAGCACGAGACCGAGATCGAAGCACAATTCCGGCGGCAGCAGCACGTCCTCCCCATCGAGGCGCACGCGCTCGCGAAAAGGCTCCAGCGTCTCCTTCGCCAGGGCCGAAAAGCGCGTCAGCGACCAGCCGCCCTTGGCAATCAGGTAGTTGGCGCGTGAAAGGGAACTCAGCCTGCTGGAAAATGTGCGGTGGGCTTCGTCGAGATCGCGGTCGGGAGAGAAGGTCCGGTGCGCCAGCGTATCGACGAGTTGCAACAGATTGCCCGCCCGGTGCGCCATTTCGCGCACCAGCAGCAGACGATGATCGACGGCGGCGATCTGGCGCACACTGTTGGCAACAATGTTGGCGAGCGCGGTCAGAAACTCCGTGTCGGCACGGTCGAAACGCCGCGGCTCCCGCGTATGCACCCCGAATATGCCGAAAGGCCGGCCGGCCTCGCCGGCGATCACAGTGCTCATCCCGCTGACCACACCGTGAACATGCAGGTCTTCCGGCCCGCTGAAACGGGTTTCCGTGCGCAGATCGTCCACCACGACCGGACGGTTCTCCAAAAGGGTGAACCCTGCCTGGGAGTCCCGGTCGACGCCGATGGTGCCGCGTCCTACCAGACCTTCGTGCCAGCCCACACCGGCGATCAGCCGCAGTTGGTGGCCCTGGTCTTCGAACTGCAGAATCTCCGACAGCGGCACTTCGAGCACCTCGGCGGCGATCCTCACTGCCCTGTCCGTCACGGCCTGAAGGCTCGACTCGCCGATGGCGAAGCTGCCGAGTTCCTCGATCGCTTTCTGCTGCCTCAGCCGACGTTGCAGTTGGTTCTCCGCCTCAACGCGATCCGTGACGTCCAGGCAGATGCCGGTGAGCCAGGTGACACCGTCCTCCCTCACCAGCCCGCCGCGGGCCTCGATCCAGCGGAAGGTGCCGTCGGCCTTGGGACGGGTACGGTAGACGACGTTGTAATCGGCGCGATCGGCCACGGCCTCGGAAACCGCCTTCCACACGCGGTCGAAATCTTCGGGATGAAGATCGCGGCGAAAACTCTCGAGCGTGCCGTCATAGGCGACATTGTCATCCCCGTGCACGGATTCGAGATTGTCGGTCCACAACAGTTCGTCGCCGTCGACCCGCCACCGCCAGACCCCGACTCCGCCGTGACGGAGGCCCTGCAAAAGCTCCTTTGCACCGACCAGATAGCTGGCCTGCCTCGCGGCGGGATCATACATCCGTCGATATCCTGACTAAATCGGCGAATACGCCAGTGGATGTTCCGATCGGCGATATCGCCTTCAAAAATTCAATAACAGTTCAACGCATATTGCAAGAAAATCTGGTCGACGGCCATCCTCGGGAAGCGACCGCTCTCGTCCTGCCGTGCAACAACCGTGGGCGCACGCGCAAAGCGGGTGAGCAGCGCTCGGCAGGAACTCGTGTCGGAGGAAATGCCAGGAAGGACAAAAGAGGCCGAAACATGGCCACGCGGCGGCTATTTCTTCTTTCCCGGCGGCCCGGCATGGGTGCTCGTGGTCGCTGACACGGGGTCGCTGGCCGGAAAGGTGTCCTCCAGGCCTATTTCAAGATTCTCATCTTCCGCGTCGTGCTGCCCGGCGCGTTTTCGCTTCTTCGCGAGCTCACCGGGAGCGCCGGTCCGCGTGGCGCGCGTCACCGACACGGGATCGCTTGCGGGGAAGGTCTCTTCCAGGCCTTCTTCCAACTCTTCTTCGCGTTCCTGGGAGTCGGGAGCATCACGGTCGTTGCGCTTGTCGGGTCGAGGCATGGGACGGGTTCCTTTTTCACGGCAACGCAGGAGCAAGGTTCCAGGTTCCCGAACCGCTGATTGCAACGGTACTGCCGTTCTGTACCAGGTCGCGCGGGGCCGGTTTTCGGGTGGCCCGCCCACCCTGCGTCTGCGAGCAAGGCGATGTGCAGGCAAACGGCCGGTGCAATAGCGAAAGGATGCAAAAATGTCTTCACTCGAAAACAAGGTCGCCATCGTCACCGGAGCCAGCTCCGGCATCGGGCGGGCGGCGGCGAAACTCTTTGCCGAAGCCGGCGCACGGCTCATCGTCAGCGCGCGCCGCGAGTCCGAACTGGAGGCTCTGACGGCGGAAATTCGCGCGGCGGGCGGGGAAGCCGCCGCACTCGCCGGCGACGTGGCCGACGAAGCGCACGCCGAAGCGCTCGTGGCCTATGCGCGGGAACGCTTCGGCGGCCTCCACATCGCCTTCAACAATGCAGGTATTGTCGGGACGCTGGCCCCAGTGACGGAGTTGGAGCGCGAACAATGGGAAGAGACGCTGACGGTAAACCTCACGGCCGCCTTCTTCGCCGCCAAGCACCAGATTCCGGCCATGCTGGAGTGTGGCGGCGGCGCCCTCGTCTTCACCTCCAGCTTTGTCGGGCACACGGTCGGCATGCCGGGGATGAGCGCTTATGCGGCATCGAAAGCGGGCCTTGTCGGCCTCACCCAGGGACTGGCCGCCGAATACGGACCGAAGGGCATTCGCGTGAACGCCCTCCTGCCGGGCGGCACGGACACGCCGGCCGCCACCTTCAAGACGGCAGAGCAAAGAGCGTTCGTCGAAGGACTGCACGCACTCAAGCGGGTTGCAAAGCCGGAGGAGATCGCCCGCGCCGCGCTCTTCCTTGCCTCCGATGCGGCCAGTTTCGTAACCGGATCGGCCATGCTCGCCGATGGCGGCGTGTCGATCAGTCGTACCTGAACCTATGCAGGATAACTTCAGGCGAAGGCGCGATACGTGCCTTCGCCCCCCCCCCATGCTGAGCCTGCCGAACCACGAGGGCGGGCTGCAGCCGTCTTCATTCCGCCGCTTCGGCTTCCCTCCGGCCGGACCAGCGCTGCCACAGACGTGCGACCCGCTCGTGCACGCGGTGGCCAAGCAGAAGCATGCAAGGGGTCAGGATCAACGTCAGGAAAGTGGCGAACGCCAGCCCTCCGGCCACCGTGGTCGAAAGCTCCGTCCAGTACTGGGTGGACGGCGCGCGATACTTGATCTGGCGATTGAGCAGATCGATATTGAGCGCCAGCACCATCGGCATCAGAGCCAGAATGTCGGTGACGGAAGTGAGAAGCACCGGCCGCAGGCGCTGGGCCCCGGTGCGGATGGTCGCCTCGCGCACCTCATACCCCTTGGCGCGCATCTCGTTGTAGGTGTCGATCAGGACGATGTTGTTGTTGACGACGATGCCACCCAGCGCGATTACGCCGATCCCGCCCATGACGACGCCGAAAGGCCGTCCGGTGATCAGGAGCCCGATCATCACGCCGGCGATCGAAAAGACGATCGCACTCATTACAACCAGCGCCTGGTAGATGCTGTTGAGCTGGGTGACGATCACCAGAAACATCAGCGCGATGGCAGCGAGGAAAGCGCTCAAAAGAAAATTCTGGGCGTCGCGGATTTCCTCCTGCTGTCCGACGAATTCGGCCGTCACGCCCGCCGGAAGACCGGCCTCCTGGATAGCGCTTTGAAGCTCGGCGGTCTTGTCGGCCGGAAGCAGGCCTTCCGCAACATCGGCTTCAACCGTCACCACGCGCCGAGAGCCGACGCGATGAATGATGCCCGTGCGCGGCGCGGGCTCTATCGTCACGAAATTGGTGATCGGCGTCTGGCCGCGCTCGGTGGGCACGGTCAGACGCGAAAGACCGTCGAGCGTGCGCTCGCGGGCGGGAAACCGCACGCGGATGTCGACCGCATCCTCCACGTCCGGCGGGCGGTATTCGGCAAGCTGCAGCCCCTGGGTGAGAAGTTGCACGGCCTGCCCGAGCATCGTCACATCCGCGCCAAAACGGGCAGCGCTCTCACGGTCGACATGAAGACGCCATTCGACACCGGGCACCGGCCTGTCATCCGCGACATCGGTAAAGCCGCCCAATTCCTCCATCAAGGCGCGCACCTCTTCCGCCGCCGCTTCCATGGCTTCGCCGTCGCCGCCAGAAAGGCGCAGTTCCACCGGCTTTGCCTGGCCCGGCCCCGCCTCCTGCTCGGCCACGAGAATATCGATCCCGGGAATCTCCGCCGTGCGCGCCCGCACCTCGTCTATGATATCAACCGCACGTGGCCGCTCGTCCCAGTCAAGAAGGTCGAGTTGCAGGATCCCGATCGTGTCGGCAGAGACGTTCTCGGCGCCGGCACCTTCATCGACCGTGCGCGCATAGATGTTTTCCAGCCCCGCCGTGCCGAGCACCGCATCTTCCACCTGGCGCACCAGCGCATCCTTCTCGTGCACGGAAAGATTATCGCGCGCCTTCACCGTCGCCTGGATGAAACGTGGTTCGATCTGCGGGAAAAACTCGACGCCGCGGCCGAAAAACCCGTAGGCCGTCACGGCCGCAACGAGGAGGAGCGCGGTCGCGAGCAGGATGGTGCCGGGCCAGCGCAACGTCCGCCGCAGGATGTCCACATAGCCCCGGGTGAAGCCGCCCAGATCCTCCAGATCGCCTTCCTCGGCGGCCGCCAGCGATTTCTCCTCCTGCGCCGCACGCGGATTGCGGCGACCGATCAGCCCGCCCAGAACGGGGATGAAAACCAGACCCATGACGAGCGAGGCGGACAGGACGAGGATGACCGTCATGGGGAGAAACTTCATGAACTCGCCGACCACGCCGGTCCAGAACAGAAGCGGGAAGAACACCACCAGCGTCGTCAGCACGGAGGCGAAAATCGGCCAGGACATGCGCTTGGCCGCCGCCCGGTATGCATCATTGGGCGCCAGACCTCCGGCCATGCGGCGGTCGGCCAGTTCGGTCGAGACCACCGCCGCATCGATGACCATGCCGAGAACGAGGATGAGGCTGAAAAGGACGATGATGTTGAGCGTGAACCCCATCCACCAGATGATCAGGATTCCGGCGAGAAAGGAGCCGGGTATGGAAAGTCCCACCAGAAGTCCGTTGCGCCAGCCGAGCGCGGCCACGATGACGATCATCACCAAAAGGACCGCCGCCATCACGTTGTTCTGCAAGTCGCTCAGCGTCTCGCGCACCTCGGTCGACTGGTCCTGCAGATAGGTGACCGACACGCTCTGCGGGATCACGTCCCGACCTTCCTCGACGACCGCCTTCACCGCCTCGACCGTCTCGATGATGTTCGCCCCGATGCGCTTCTTAACTTCGAGCGCCACGGCCGGCTGGCCGTTGATGCGGGCGAAGCCGCTCGGATCCTCGAAGCCGCGGCGCACGACCGCGACGTCACCCACCGTGACGACCGCGTCACCGGAAACCTTCAGCGGGATATTGCGCACGTCGTCGATGTTCTCGATGACGCCGGGCACCTTGAGCGACAGCTTGCCCGCACCCGTGTCGATGGCGCCCGCGGTAACAAGCTGATTGTTGCGCTCGATACCGGCAAGCAGTTGCTCGAAAGGTACGTCGTAGCTTTCGAGCGCCGTCGGATCGATCAACACTTCCAGAACCTGGTCACGCGCACCCCCGATATCCACCTCCAAGACGTCGGTGAGCGCTTCGAAGCGGTCCTGGAACTCTTCGGCCAGATCGATCAGCGCGCGTTCCGAGACCGGGCCCGAGAGCATGACGGTGAGAACCGGAAAAAGCGCGACGTTGACCTCGCGCACGACCGGCTCTTCCGCACCCTGCGGAAGCTCCGCACCCGCCCGGTCTACGGCCTGGCGCACGTCCTGCTCGGCCTGATCGGCGTCGAACCCGGCGATGAATTCGAGCGTGACCGCGGCGTAGCCCTGGGCGGCGACGGAAGACATTTCGTCGAGCCCTTCTATGGACTGCAGTTCCGTCTCGAGCGGGCGCAAAAGAAGCCGCACGGCATCCTCGGGCGAAATGCCCTGCTGGGCGACCGATACGTAGATGACGGGGATGGGAACGTCCGGCGCCGATTCCTTGGGAATGACCGTATAGGCAAAGGCGCCAGCGACCAGGATCAGCCCGAAGAGAATGGCAACCACCCGGTTCCGGCTGAAGGCCGCGTCGATGATCGCCCTCATTGCGCGCCGCCTCCGTTTCCGCTGTCTTGCGGTGCGGCGTCACCGGCGCCGACGCCGGGTGACGGTGCATCGCTCGCGGTACCGTTTCCGCGCGTACCGCCGGGCCCGCCGTCGGTGCCCTGGGGCGAAGACTGCTGCAGCGAAGGGGCCGGTATGGCCGGTGAACTCGGCTCGACCGAGGGCGCCCGGGGGGTAGTGCCCGGCTGCGAAGTTCC
>NZ_JBHSUM010000023.1:0-44169 GCF_042660605.1 Nitratireductor sp. GCM10026969 | reverse complement strand
GGCCGCGTCCAGGTCCGCCTCGCCGGCCACGGCGATCATGCCCAGCGTTTCCTCCGTGGCGGGGTCCGTCACTGGGCGCGTCTCGCCGCTCGCGGCCGCGCGCCAGGTACCATCGATGTAAAGCTGCAGATCGGGATACATACGAGTTTCCGTCTATATGGTTTGTTCGAGATAGCGACCCTGGACGTCTTCCACCCAGTTGCCGACGTTCCACTGGCCATACGCACCCATTTCCGCCACCGGATCACTCCCGGCATAGACAGGGATGTGGATGAGCGACAGGCCATCGTGAGCATAGGCCTCTTCGAGCACGGCGGCGAGTTCCTCGCGGCTCGTCCCCCCGAAGAGAGCCTTGACGCCGCTGACGGAGGCGGCCATGGCGGCGTAGTCGACCGCCACACTGTCATTGGTGCGGAATTCCCGCCCATACTGCGCCAGTTGCAAGCTGGTGATCGCCGCCATGCGACGGTTGTCGAAGAGCGCGATCATTCCCCTCAGACCGTGTTCAACGCCGTCGATAAGCACCTGCGGGTTCATCATGAAGGACCCGTCTCCGGAAAAGGCGATGCCATAGGGGGCGTCCTTCACACCGGCAAGACCGAGAAGCGCCGAGGCGGCGAAGCCCATATAAGAGGCGCCCGCCTCGGTGAAGGTCTCGCCCACCCGGTCGTCCTCGACGATCTGGAAGCCGTTCGCCTGGACGTCGCCGGCGTCGAAGAACTTGACGGCGCCGATGCGCTTGGCGAACGCGGCGACCGCGTGGATGGCGGCGGGCTGCGTCAGCACCGGCTTGCGCCAGACCTCGTCGAAGACCGGAGCGGCCTCGACCCGTTCGCGCTTCCAGGAAGCCCACTCCATTTTCTTCGCCGCGCATTGCCGCAGCCACTCTTCGCCGGCGGCGGAACTTTTGCCCGGCTTCAAGACCGGCATCAGCCGTTTGATCACGGCGCCGATATCGCCGGGGAGCGGAAGCGTGTTGGCGTAATGCGTCACGTCGCCGATGTCCCCGTTGATGTTGATGACGGCCTTTGCGTTCGGATAGCCGATGCCGGAGCAGTCGGCCTGGCACACACCGCGCGAGCCGATGAAGACGACGAGTTCCGCCTCTTCCATGGCGAAATTGCCGCAGATCGAACCTTTCGACCCGCCGACATGCATGTTCTGCGGATGGGCATCCGGAATGACACCCGTCGACCCTGGCGAGAGCACGACCGCCGCGCCGCAGCCCTCGGCGAGAGCCCGGACCGCGGCAGCATGCCTGCGCGCCCCGCCGCCGACCTTGAGCACGATCTTGTCGAAGCGCGCGAGCAGGGCCGCGGCTTCGTCGTAGGCGCTGTCGTCCGCCGGTGCGACCGCCGGCAGAGCCAGGCGTCCCGGCAGCGTGCCGATATTCACCGTCGTCATCTGCGGCTGCGTGTTGATCGGCAGCATGATGAAAAACGGCGCCGGGCGGTAGGGCTGGTGGACGCAATTGGTCCCGCGCCGCATGCACTCGCGCAGCGCCTCCGGCGTGTGCAGCGTGTAAGATTGCCCCATCAGCGCGGTGATCCTGCCGAACAGCCCCTGCTCGCGCTTCGGCACCTGCTGCATGTTGTAGCCTTCGCCGCGCGTCGTCTCGTCGCCGTAGATATGGTAGACGCCGACCCCGTTGGACGCCGCGGCCAGCGAGCCGGCCATGGCCTGGAGCCCGCCCGGCCCGATCGAGGTGACCACCGCCGGCGTCTCGCCGGTCTGCCAGGCGAAGGCGGTGGCGGCGTGCGCCATCTCCACCTCGTTGCGGCAGTTGACGACGCTCACCGCCCCCTCCTCCGCATAGACGCGCAGGACGTTGCCGAGGTCGGTCGAGCCGTGCCCGAATATGGCGAAGAAGCGTGAGACCCCCTGTTTCAGGAGGCCGATGACGAGGCCTTCCGACAGCGTGGTCTCGATCACGCCCCGGCCGCCGTCCACGTCGAGGGTTGCGTCGACCCCGCCGCGCTCGACGATCGTGCGCGCCCGGGCACGCATAGCCCCCTCCCGGTCGATCTCCTGATGATAATCCTTAAGCATTGCTCGTCTCGACTGTCGTTTTCGTGCTTTTCCTGAAAATCCCGCCGCTGAACTGCAGCACCACCACGAGTGCCGCCAGGCCGAAGAAGAAGAGGGCCGTGGGCGAGGTGTAGAAGATGGCGTAGGAACCACCGGACAGGTTCATGGCCGTGCGGAACTCGCTTTCCAGCGTCGGCCCGAGCACCAGCCCGAGGATGATGGGCGTCACCGGGATCTCCGCTTTCATCAGAGCCCAGGCGAGCCCGCCGACAACGGCCATCGTATAGATGTCGAAGACGCTGTTGCGCACAGTGAAGGCGCCGATGCCGCACAAGACGATGATGATGACGGCCATGAGTTGCGGCGGCACGCGCAACACATGCACGAAGAGCCGGATGCCGACGAGCTGCATCGCCAAGAGCGCCAGATAGGCGAACACGATGACGATATAGATGCTGTAGACGTCGGTCTGGTGCGACATGAACATCGCCGGACCTGCCACGATGCCGTGGATCGCAAGCCCGGCGAGCACGATGGCCGTCGCCGGGTCGCCGGGAATGCCGAGCGACAGAAGCGGGATCATCGTGCCGCCCGTCACCGCGTTGTTCGCCGTCTCCGGCGCCACGACGCCTTCCACCGCACCCTTCCCGAACCTTTCGGGATGCGGCGAGAAACGACGGGCATGGTCGTAGGCGATAAAGGAGGCGATGGGGCCGCCCGCGCCCGGAATGGCACCGATCCCGGTGCCGATCACCGAACAGCGCATCATCAGCCAGAAGTTCTGCCGCAGCATGCGCCAGGAAGGAAGCTCCATGCGGACCCGGCTTGTCTCCACGCGGGCAATGGCACCGTTCCTGTGCTCCTCGAAGACCTGCACGATGAACGGCACCGCGAAGAGGCCGATGATGGCGACCAGCATGTTGATGCCCTGGAGCATGCTGGTCGTCCCGAACGTCATGCGCTGCACGCCGTCCAGGGGATCGAGACCGATCGTCATGGCCATCAGCCCGAGGATGCCGCCGATGACGCCGCGCAGGATCGAGCGGCCAGCCAGCCCGCAGATCGTCGACAGGCCGAAGACCACCAGGGCGAAAATCTCCGCCGGTCCGAAGGACACCGCGACGCGTGAGACCAGATCGACGGAGATGACCATTGCGGCAAGGCTGAAAAGACCGCCGAAGACCGACACGATCACGGCCATGCCGAGAGCGATGGAGGCCTGCCCGTTGCGCGCCATCGGATAACCGTCGAGGAGCGTCGCCGCCGCCGACGGCGTGCCCGGAATGCCGAGCAATATGGCCGACACCGAGCCGCCGGTCATGCCGCCGATATAGGTGCCCAGAAGCAGGGCGATGGCCGCCGTCGTGTCCATGCCGAAGGTGAGCGGCAGCGCCAGGGCCAACGCCACGGTGAAGGTCAGGCCGGGAATGGACCCGAAGATCAGGCCGATGAGCGAACCGAGCACAACGGCGCCGATCACCTGCACCTGGAGAGTTTCCGTCAGGGCTGCGAGGAAGAAATCCATGGCGCTCACCCAAGATTGATCCAGGTGCCTGCCGCCAGGTAGACACCGAGGATCTTGGAAAAGATCAGCCAGCAACCGAAGGTGACGCCGGCACTCATGGCGGCGATCCGCCAGGGCGACCGTTCGCCGACACAGATGACCATGGCCGAGGCGACGACGACGAGCGTGGCCAGCACGAAGCCGATCCGCTGCATCATGAACCCGTAGACGGCGATATGGCCGAGGGTGACGAGCAGCGGCAGAACCACGCCCTTGGTCGCCGCCCCGGCTTCCGGGGCGACCTCCTCTTCGCCCGGGTCCTTCTCCCGGGCACCATCCGGCTCACGAAGCAGTACCCGGCCGATGAGCGCAAGGGAACAGACGCCGAGCAGGACACCGAGCAACAGGGGGAATGCACGCGGCCCCACGTCGCCGCCGCCCATCCCGCCGGGGATCGTCAACCAGACGGTGATGCTCCAGACGAGGGCAAGGGCGAGCAGCGCAAGGCCGGTAAACAGCTCTCCCGTTCTGTCCGTCATGATGGATTCCTCCCGATGTCCCGCTGCGTGGCTTCTGCCGGGCTACTTGGTCATCCCGAGCTTTTCGAGCAGATCGGCGTAGAAGGCGTCGTCATGCGCGATCAGTTCGCCGAATTCCTGATTGCCGAGAAAGGCCGGCTTGAAGCCGATCGTCTGCGAGGCTTTCTGGAAGGCCTCCGTTTTCACGGCCGCCTGCGCTGCCGCCTCCAGCTTCTCGACCACCGCCGGCGGCGTTCCCTTGGGAGCGGCAAGCCCGCGCCACATGGCGATATCGATGTCGTAGCCCTGCTCTTGCGCGGTCTTCAGGCCGGGGATCACCTCGACCTTTTCGGAACCTGTGGAGGCCAGCACCACGACATCGCCCGACTCCACATAGGAGACGAACTGGCCGGGCCACTGGATCGCCGCGTCGATGCGTCCGGCCAGGAGCTCCACCGGCGCCTTGCCGTCGCCATAGGAGATGTAGTTGACCTTGTCGGCAATCCCCATCGCGTCGAAGAGCGCGACGGAGGTCAGGTGCGTGAAGGATCCCTTGCCGGAAATGCCGACATTGATCGGCTTGCCGCGCTCCTTGACCGCGGCGACCATGTCGTCGAGATTTTCCCAGCCCTTGTCCTTGTTGACGGCCAGCACCGGCACCTCGACCGATACGCGGGCGATGGGCGTGAAAGCATCGTAGCCGAAGGGCAAATTGCCCAGGTGGTGGGCGGTGTTGATGGAATTCGAGTTCCAGACGATGTTGTAGCCGTCCGGGCGCGTCGACTGCACGTGCGCATAGCCGATGGCCCCGCCACCGCCGGGACGGCTGACCGGCACGACGGGATTTCCGAGCTCCTCCGACATCAGTTCCGTCAGCAACTGCGCGATCGTGTTGGCCGTGCCGCCGAAAAGGACGGTCATCTCCACCGGCTTTTCCGGATAGTCCGCCCGCGCCGGCGAACCCATGGCGAGCGTCCCCGCCGCCACCGATGCGCCGACGACCAAGGCGGCGCCGATTCCACGTCTCAACCTGTTCAGCATGGTTTCTCCTCCCTCTTCGATTTCGATGTGAACCTCCCGCCCACTGCCTCCTCAGCGGCGGGAGTTTCCCTTAGCTTTGACCGGCAACCTCCGCCTCAGCCCTTTCCTTCTCCTCCAGGGCGGTCAGGATCGCCTCGGGCGTTGCCGGCAGTGCGGTGATGCGCACGCCGATCGCGTCATAGATGGCGTTCATGATGGCCGGCGCGGTCGGCACCAGGGCGGGCTCGCCGATGCCCTTGGCTCCCAAAGGGCTGCACGGATCGCGATCCTCGACCAGCCTGGTGTTGATCTGCGGCACGTCTAGCGCCGTCGGCAGGATGTATTTGGCGAAGCCGTGGGTTTTCGTGTGGCCGCGCTCGAGCTGATAGTCCTCCATCAGCGCCTGGCCCAGCCCCTGCACGATGCCGCCCTCGATCTGGCCTTCCACGCCGCGCGGGTTGATGGCGCGTCCGACGTCGTGCACGGCCCACATGCCGAGGACCTGAACCTCTCCGGTAAGGCGGTCGACCTCCACTTCGGCGACCTGACAGCCGAACACATAGGCCTGCCAGGGCGCCCCCGATCCGTCCACGGGGTCGAGCCCGGTCCCATGCGCGGTGAAGGAGGCCGAGCCCACCGGCACGACGCCACGCTTCTTGCAGATCTCGATGGCCTCCTCCATCGGCATGCGGTTGTTGGTCCCTTCCGCCCAGATCTCGCCGTCGAAGGCCCTGATCTGGTCGGCTCCCGCACCCCAGTGATCGGCGATCTCCTTGTCGAGTTTGAGACGCGCGTCGCGGCAGGCGAGCGCCACCGCATTGCCGATCATGTAGGTCTGGCGCGTCGCACCGGCATGCGCGGCCTCCGGCGAGCGTGCCGTATCGTTGTCGCCGATGACGACGTCCTCCGGCTTGATGCCGATCTCCTCGGCGGCGACCTGCGCGAGCACGGTGAGAATGCCCTCGCCGATTTCCGTCACGCCGGTCACCACCTTGGCGGAGCCGCCGTCGTCGATCTCGACCCATGCGCCCGCCCGATCGATCGTCGCCGTACGGGCAATGCCGTACCAGGATGCGGCCATGCCGCGTCCTCTCGCCCAGCGCGCCATCATGCCACCTCCTGCTTGTCTTCCGCCTCTGCCGGCTTGCGGAATCGCGCGCCCAGCGTGCAGGGCTGGCGCGTATCGGGCCCGCCGAGATCCTTGCGCACGGCACCCCGCGACATCGGCGCGCCCTTCTCCCAGCGGCAGAACGCCTCCGCCGTGTCGAGCACCTCACCGATCGCGGCGCGCTCCAGCCTCTGTTGCGTATGGGTGAGCGAGCCCTGCTTCATCATGTTGCGCCGACGGATTTCGAAAGGATCGAGCCCCAGCTTCTCGGCGCAGATGTCGAGATGGGATTCGGTGGCGAACTGCGCCTGCATGGCACCGAAAGTGCGGAAGGCACCGGACGGCGTGTTGTTGGTGTAGACGCCGTAGGTGTCGATCCGCGCGTTCGCGATGTCATAGGGCCCGAGCGACAGGATCGCCGCCTTGCGCATCACGCCCTCGGTCGACAGGCCATAGGCGCCGCCGTCGCTGATCATGCGGAAGGAGACGGCGGTGATCCGGCCGTCCTTCTTCAATCCCATCCTGTAGGTGATGCGGGCCGGATGCCGCTTGGCGGTGGAGATGACCGACTCTTCGCGCGTGAAGACCAGCCGCACGGGCCTTCCCGACTTCATCGCCGAGAGCGCCAGCATGCCCTGGTAGATCATGTCCTCCTTGCCGCCGAAACCGCCGCCGACCGGGCTCATGATGAAGCGCACCTTGCTGATCGGCTTGTCGATGATGGTCGACAGCATGTGCCGGTGGTGTGTAATGTTCTGGCTCGGCGAGATGATCGTCACCACCCCGTCATGGTCGACATGTGCAAGGCCCGCCTCCGGCTCGAGATAGGCGTGCTCGACCTGCTGGGTCGTATAGGTGTTCTCGACCACCAGATCGGCCTCGGCGAAACCTTCCTCCACGTCTCCCTTGCGCACGGGAATGTGCTTGACGATGTTGTTCTCGGCATAGTCGTGGACGCGCGCCGTGCCCTCACCCATGGCCTCTTCCGGATCGAAGACGGCGGGCAGTTCCTCGTAGTCGACCTTGATGCGCGCCAGCGCCTTGCGGGCGATCTCCTGGGTCTCGGCAGAGACCGCCGCCACCGCCTCGCCGACATAGCGCACCTTGTCGCGCGCCATGATCGGCTGGTCGTGCACGAAGACGCCGAAGCCGTCCTTCCCGGGCACGTCCTTGTGCGTGATGACGCAGGCGACACCTTCCATCGCCTCGGCCTCGGACGTGTCGATCGAAACGATGCGCGCATGCGGATGCGGGCTGCGAAGCACCTGCATGTGCAGCATGCCCGGCATCGTCATGTCGCCGGCATATTTCAAGGCGCCGGACACCTTGCTGGGCGCATCCAGACGGCGCACGTTGTTACCGATGTAGGAGTCTCCGGCGCCTTCGGAGTCTAGCGCGGTCGCCGGGCGCTTGCCGTTCATGATATCGCGCGCCAGCTCCACCGCCTCGAAGATCTTGGTATAGCCGGTGCAGCGGCAGATATTGCCGCCGAGCCGCTCCTTGATCTCCTCGATGTCGGCGAACGGGTTCTCTCTCAATGCCGAGGTCGCGGCCATCACCATGCCGGGGATGCAGTAGCCGCACTGGCTGGCGCCGGTCTTGTGAAACGCCTTCTGCAGCGCGGTCAGTTCGCCGGCGACGGCCAGCCCCTCGACCGTCTCGATTTCCGCACCCTCGGCCTTCGCCGTCGGCATCAGGCAGGACTTGACCAGCTTGCCGTCGACGAACACCGAGCAGGTGCCGCATTCGCCGGCGCCGCAACCTTCCTTGGTGCCGGTCAGATGAAGCTCCTCGCGCAGGAAGTCGAGCAGGCGGTAACGACCTTCGACCGGCTTGGCGATCTTGCGGCCATTGACGGTCATCCTGATCTTGCCGTCAGACATGGGTTTCCTCCCTTTGCATCCTCGTGTGGACGGGGGCATTGGCTGCGGCGAGCGCATCCTCGATCGCCGCTTCCACGAAGCCCGCCACCACGCGCCGGCGATAGGCGATGCGCGAACGCGAAGCGACGCGCTCCACCGCCGCCGAACTCGCCTTGGCGATAATCCCGGCCGATATGCGCTCGCCGACGAGCTTTTCCTCGATATCGTTCAGGCGCTGCGGCACCGGCCCGACGCCGCCGAGCGCGATGCGGACATCCTCGAAGAACTGGCCGGAGACGTCCGTTTTCACCACCGCCGCGGCACATGCGACCGAGATCACCAGCGAACGGCGCTGGCCGACCTTCTCGAAGGCGCCGCCATAGCCGTCGAGGGAATCGCAGATGACTGCGGTCACGATCTCGTCGGGCGCGAGATCCGTTCGCCCGGGTCCCTTGACGAAATCCGCCACGGGAACCGTCCGCCGCGCGACCGCGCCGCCCTCGAGTCGCGCCAGCTCGACGGCTCCGTTCATGGCCAGCACCGCCGGCGTACCATCGGCCGCCGGCGAAGCGTTGATCAGATTGCCGGCAAGTGTGGCCTGCTCGCGGATCTGGTCGTCGGCGAACCACACCGCGCAGAACGGCATGCAGGGAAGATGGCGCGCGAGCGTCGTGTCGGTCAGAAAGTCCTGGAACACGATATTGGCGCCAAGCCGCACCTGGCCGTCGGCGATGGTATAGTCGGAAAGCGCCTCGATGCGCGTGACGTCGATCATCGCCGGCAGATGGACGTCCCCGCCCCTGCCCTCGCGGGCATAGGGCAGGATGTCCGTGGCGCCCGCCACGAGACGGCTGCCTTCCGGCGCCTCGCGCAGGAGATGCAGCGCCTCCTCCAGTGTGGTCGGCCTGTGATAGTTGTCGCAGGTCAGCATGGCAGTCCTCGCTCCGATCCTCGTCGGCGCCCTATTCGGCCGCCACGCGCTGGCTCTCGGCGCTCCGGTTGCGCACGACCACCTTGATGGCGTCGTCGACCCGGTCCTTGGCGTAGCGAAGAGCCTCCTTCAGATCCTCCATCTGGAAGGTGTGGGTGTGGATCAGCGAGGCGTCGAAGCGCTTCTGGCGCATGAAGGCTTCCGCCCGGTGCGTGGCCGACTTACCCTCGCCGCGGATGCCGAAGACATAGATGTTGTTGCGCACGAGATAGGCGACGTCGACCGGTACGGCATCGCTCGGAAAGGCGGCCAAACACAGCTTGCCGCCGCGATTGAGCATCCGTGCCGCCTCGTTCACCGCGTTCGGCGCGCCCGAGCACTCCACCACGTAGTCGACGCCTTGGCCGTCGGTGAGCCGCCGCACGGCCTCCACGGGATCCTCCTTGCGCACATTGACGACATGGTCGGCACCCAACCGCTTGCCGATCTCGAGCCGGTTGTCGCGCGTGCCGGTAAGAATCACCGGATGGGCGCCGAGCGCCTTGGCGACGGCCGCGCCCAAAAGGCCGATCGGCCCCGGCCCGCTGACGACGACGCTTTCGCCCGCCACCAGGCCGCCGAGCTCGGTCAGGCCGTACATCGCCGTGCCGGCGGTGACGACGAGCGTCGCCTCCTCGTCGCTCATCGTGTCGGCCACGTGCACCAGCGTGTTGATGTTGTTGACCTGGTATTCGCAGAAGCCGCCATCGGTGGTGAAGCCGTTCGCCCGATGGCCCTTGTCCACCTCGCCGTAGTTCTTTCCGTAGTTGTGGCAGGATGTGTACATGCCCTCGCGGCAGCGCTTGCACTGCCCGCAGCCGGCATGGATCTCAACCGTCACGCGGTCGCCGATGGCATATTCGTCGACCCCCGGGCCGAGCGCGACGACGGTGCCCATATACTCATGGCCCGGCGTGAAGTTCTTGTTGAACGGCAGCCCGCCCTCGATCTGCGCCGGCGGACCGTGATGGATGATCTCCAGATCGGTCGCACAAATGGCGACGGCGTCGATGCGCACTAGGACTTCGGCCTTGCTCGGCGCAGGCACAGGCTTGTCGACAAGATCCAGCTCCCCCGGCTCGCCCAGGACCCATGCCTTCATCGTCTCGGGAACGGGAAAGTCCGGGTGCGTCTTGACGTCCTGCGGCATCGCCATTTGCTTCTCCTCCAAACTGTTGTGCAACCGTGTCAGCGACCGACGCGAAGCCGGTCGGAAAGATCCTGCGCGCAGCGAACGACGGAGCGCGCGATGTGTGTGCGGTAATCGGGGGTGGCCCGGCTCTTGGGAATCGAGCAGCTGATCGAGCCGATCACCGCACCCGCCCCGTCACGCAGGGCGGCGCCGTAGCAGATCACGTTCTCCTCCAGTTCCTCCTCGTCGATCGCGAAGCCGGAGCGGCGGACCAGCCGCAATTCCTCGATGAGGCCGGAAAGCGTGGTGATCGTGTTGGGCGTGAAGGCGGTCAGGCCGTTGTCGGAGACCACGCGCGCCATCTCGGCTTCCGGTAGCCAGGCGAGGATCGCCTTCCCCGTGGCCGTCGCGTGCGCGGCGCGCATCTTCTTGATTTCGTCCGGCTCCACATGAGTGGGCATCATCGAGCCGTAACGGACCTGCGTCACCAGCGCGGAGCCGCGCAGCACCGCCATCTGCACGCTCTCGCGCAGGTTCGCATTGAGCTTTTCGAGATCGGCGCGGACGAAATCGAGAATATCGACCTCGCGGTCGGCCATCTCGGCCAGTTCGCGCAGCTTCGAGCTGAGCATGTAGCCGCGGTTGCGCCCGCCATGCAGGACGTAACCACGCGCAACCAGCGTCGCCAGCAGGTGGTGACAGGTGGAAACGTTCAGGTTCACGTTGCGGGCGAGCTCGTTCAGCAGCAAGGGCCCGTCGTGCTCGGCGAGCGTCTCCAAAAGCAAGAGGGCGCGCTCGACGGACTGGATCAGGCGCGGAGCAGCGCCACGCTCCTCCAGGCTCAGCCTGGTCTCGCCATAGTTGGACGGCCTGGTCGAGGCGTTCTTGTTGTTATCGGCGGCTGACGACACTGGTCCGCTCCTCCCTCCCAATGATGCGGAAAGGTTAGCCGCCATGTTGAAAAACGGTCAAGCTTATATCGACATCATAAAAAGTGATTTCATAATATGGAAATATAGACGGAGATGCGTGTAAGCACGCGCGCTCCCCATCGCACGGCCTTGCTGAAATCAACGTGCGTTTTGAAGAAGTTGGCGGATATCCCACGTGAGCCGTCACCACCCATCTTCGCTCCGCTCAGGGGAAGCGAAGATGGGCCGGCTGTGGCAAACTACCCGCTGGAGGGCTGCAGGTTCGTTCGCGCCTGACAGGTGGACAGGCCGATCACCAGTTGATCTTCCGTCTCGCCGCGGTGAACGACGTGGTTGCACTCGGCGTTGGCCTCGATCCGCACCGAACGACCCTGCTGCTGCGCGGCCGTATCGCCGGTTTCGGCCTGCTGCGGCTCGGTCCCGGTCGCGCCGGTCTGCATGCTCTCATCCACCGCCGCCGCGTCCGGCGCGCCGTGTTGCGGCATGGTCAGCGTACCGCTTTCGGTGAACTCGGCGGTCACGCTCGCCGCATCGGCACCGATCGGCGTGACATCCCTCACCTGGATCTCCAGAGAATAGTCCTGCAGCGGCTGGCCTTGCATCCCCGACAGCATGCCGGCGGCCATGTGGCCGAGACGCACCATGTCCTCCTTGTCGAGCGAGACGACGGCGAAACTCTTGCGCTCATCGTCCCGGTAGACCTCATTGCTGACCGAGAACACGGCTTCTTCGGCGATTCGGTTCTGTGTCCATTCGACCAGCCGCTCGAAGTCGCCCGCCTCGACGGCTTCGGTCACGTCCTGCTGCATCGTGTCGAAGAAGCTGCGGACCTCGTCCTCCGTGAGGTTTTGCGCCTGCTGTGCCTGGACCGGACCACCCGCAATGAGCAGGCCGGCCGCCGTGCCGAGAAAAATGGCCTTGATGTCGTTTCTCATTCCATGCCTCCGTTGCCTTGTGTCGAAACCCACCACCAACGCGGCCGTTTCCGGCATCGCGCCCGCGACACCCGACCGAACCAGTGCCCTGCCGGTCTGTTCCGACAGGCCCCGCCATGGAAAACCTGCCGCTTCTCCAAGCGTCTCAGCGGCGGATTTGCGGTTCAGGCAAGCAACCCCTATTGTCCGCCGCTCCCCTGCCGCCGTTGCTCCAAGGATTCCCGAAACCGCCCGTTTACGCCGATGAAGTTTCCCGCACCGCTGATCGAAGCGCGCCTGATCCGCCGCTACAAACGTTTCCTCGCCGATGTCGAGCTCGCCGACGGCACCTTGTGCACGGTGGCCGTCCCCAATACCGGCTCCATGCTCGGACTGACGGCGCCGGGTTCGCGCGTGCTGCTTTCCCGCTCCGCCAATCCCAAGCGCAAATATCCCCACTCCCTGGAGATCGTGGAGGCGGACGGGACGCTGGTCGGCATCAACACCGGCCTGCCGAACCGCCTGGCGGCCGAGGCCATCCGTGCCGGCCTCGTGGGTGATCTCGGCACCTATCCCGTGCTGCGGCCGGAGCAGCGCTATGGCGAGCGCTCCCGGATCGACTTCCTTCTGGAGCATCCCGACCGCCCGCCGGCCTATGTGGAGGTGAAAAACGTCCACTACATGCGCGAACCGGGCCTTGCGGAGTTTCCCGACACGGTGACGGCCCGCGGCGCCCGCCACCTCGACGAACTGGTGGCCATGCGGGCGGCAGGCGCGCGCGCCGTCATGGTCTATGTGGTGCAGCGCTCGGATTGCCACCGGTTCCGCCTTTGCGCCGATCTCGACCCGCTCTATGCCGCCGCCTTCGCAAGGGCCTGTGATGCCGGGGTTGAAGCTTTCGTGATAGGGTGCCAAATCAATGCAGACGCGATCGTGCCCGATCGCCTGATCGAGATGGAGTTCGATGGTCACGTATCTTGATGCCGACACCGCCCCGTTGCGCAACACGGGCCAGATCCGCCTTTACGGCGAAGAGGGCTTTGAGGGCATGCGCAAGGCTTGCCACCTTACCGCAAGCTGCCTCGACGAACTGGCCGATATCGTGCGGCCTGGCGTGACCACCGATGCGATCGACCGGTTCGTCCTCGAGTTCGGCATGGACCACGGCGCCGTGCCGGCGACGCTGAATTACCGCGGCTACACGAAATCGACCTGCACCTCGATCAACCACGTGGTCTGCCACGGCATTCCCGATGCCAAACCGCTGAAGGAAGGCGACATCGTCAATATCGACGTAACCTATGTTCTGGACGGCTGGCACGGCGATTCGAGCCGCATGTATCCCGTCGGCCAGGTCAAGCGCGCTGGCGAGCGGCTTCTCGAGGTCACGCATGAATGCCTGATGCGCGGCGTGGCGGCGGTGAGACCCGGCGCACGCACCGGTGCGATCGGGGCAGCGATCCAGGCCTATGCGGAAGCCCAGCGCTGTTCCGTCGTGCGCGATTTCTGCGGCCACGGCGTGGGGCTCCTCTTCCACGACGCGCCCAACATCCTGCACTACGGCAGCCCCAGCGAGGGCGTGGAAATGCGCCCGGGCATGATCTTCACCATCGAGCCGATGATCAATCTCGGCCGGCCGCATGTGAAGGTGCTTTCCGACGGCTGGACGGCGGTCACCCGCGACCGTTCGCTGTCGGCCCAGTACGAGCATACGGTCGGGGTCACGGAAGACGGCTGTGAAGTCTTCACCCTCTCGCCCGCAGGGCTGGACCGGCCGGGCATTGCCTCATAGACTTGCCCCTCAAGCTGGCGGCGGGGGCAGGTCATGGAAGCGGATGACGAGCGAAGCTTCTTCAGTGAGCGCGGTTTCGAGCCGGCGCAGGCCTTGAACGGCGGCAAACCGCCCCGGACCTCGGCGAAAAAGCACTATGAGGGGCACCGGGAACGTCTGCGCGCGCGTTTCGCCGAAGCCGGCAGCGAGGCCCTTTCCGACTACGAACTTCTGGAGATAGTGCTTTTCCGCTCCATCCCGCGCGCCGACACCAAGGCGCCGGCCAAGGCGCTGCTGCAGCATTTCGGCTCCATCGGCGAGGTGCTGGGCGCCCCGGAGCACCGGCTGCGCGAGGTCCCCGGCATCGGCGAGGCGGCGGCACGCGATCTCAAGCTGATCGCCGCCCTCACCCAGCGAATGCTCAGAAGCGAAGTGCGCGGCAAAAAGGTGCTCACCTCCTGGTCGCAGGTGCTCGACTATTGCCGCGCCAGCATGGCCTATGAGGACCGCGAGGAGTTCCGCATCCTCTTCCTCGACAAGAAGAACTGCCTCATCCGCGACGAGCGCCAGCAGACCGGAACGGTCGACCATACCCCGGTCTATCCCCGCGAGGTCATGCGCCGGGCGCTGGAGCTTTCCGCCAGCGCCATCATCCTGGTCCACAACCACCCTTCCGGCGATCCGACCCCCTCGCGCGCCGACATCGAGATGACCAAGACCATCATCGCCACCGCCGAGCCGCTGGGGATCACGATCCACGACCACATCATCATCGGCAAGAACGGCCATGCCAGCATGAAGGGGATGCAACTGATCTGAGTGAATGGACGCGCAGTGACCCTCGTGGTTCGACAAGCTCACCATGAGGGTCAGGGCAAGGCACCGCTGCTGCAAATTTTGACGTAAACGGTCGGGCGCAAAACCCAGCCCTCATGGTGAGGCGAAACACAGCCCTCATGGTGAGCTTGTCCAACCACGAGGGCGGGATGCCGGGCGCGTGAGGTCTACTCCGCCGCCACCGCCCGGTTCATTTCCACAATCCCCCTGATCTCGGCACGGCAGGAACCGCAGTTGGTGCCGGCGTAGAGCGCGCGCCCGACGGCCTCGACGCTCGTGCAGCCCTGGCGCGCGGCGGTCGCGATCTGATTGGCGCCGACGCCGAAGCAGGAGCAGACGATGGCGCCGATGTCCGGCCGGTCGGCCCCAGCCCGACCCGCCACCACGCGAAAGCGCCCGCGGGTGTCCGGGTGGTCTATACCGAGTTGCTCCACCGCGAAGCCGCGCGAGACCGCAACGGGCTCCGGCGAAAGATAAAGCGCACCCAAGAGCCGCCCGCCGTGGAAGGCGGCCATGCGGTGATCCGAGCGCCGTTCATCGTGATAGGCGATGATCTCCGCCGATTGCGGCAGTGCCAGCAGCCGCCGCATAACCGCCTCCGCTCCCTCCAGCAGTGCGCCGTGAGCGATTTCAGCCCGCCATCCGCCCGCGCAACGGGCCACCGCCCAGTAATCGAGCCCCCGCGTGACCGGCCGCGCAACCGAGACGGCAAAGCCGTAGAACCGGGCGGCGAACGGGCGCAGCCGGACGGCGACATTCTTCGAGGCCGGCTGGCCGGATACCGGATCGGTGACCGGCGCGACCAACGTATCGACGCGCCCCTTGGCCGAAAACTGGTCCGTCCAGTGCATCGGCACGAAAACGGACCCGCGGCGCTGCCGTTCCGAAATCAGCGCACGCAGGATGATCGCACCATAGCGGCTTTCGACGTGAACCAGGTCCGCCTCGCCAATGCCCAGATCGGCCGCATCGGCGGGATGGATCTCGGCGTAGGGCTCGGCCATATGGCCGGAAAGGCGCGCGCTCTTTCCGGTCCGCGTCATGGTGTGCCAGTGGTCACGCACGCGTCCGGTATTGAGGACCAGGGGGTACTGCGCTTCCACCACGCGCCGGGGCCTGGGCGACACGGCAACGAAACGGGCGCGGCGGTCAGGCGTGTAGAATTTGCCGTCGGCGAAGAAGCGGGAGCTTTCGGCCTCCACCCGCCGTCCCTCCTCCCGAGAGACGGGTGCCCCGCCCGAACGCCATACGTCATCCCGGCCAAGGGTGCTTTGCGACCGCGAGCCGGGATCCATTCCGTGACACGGCCAGGTTTCGGAATGGATCCCGGACAGCCTCCGCTTTGCTCCGGCTTCCGGGATGACAGTTGCGGTATCGGGCACGCCCCCTTTTCTCGTCGCCGGCCATTGGAACGGCGTCAGTGCCTCGTAATCCGCCACCTTGATCTCGGCACAGGCACCGATGTCGAAGTCGCGCGTCCCCTCGTTCTCCAGCGCCGAGAGCGCGGCGTGCTCGCGGAAGATGTCGACCGGCGCGGAATAGTCGAACGCCGCGCCGAAGCCCATGCGCCGCGCGACCTCCACGATCTGCCACCAGTCCGGCCGCGCCTCGCCGGGGGCGGCCATGAAGACGCGCTGGCGCGAGATGCGGCGCTCGGAATTCGTCACAGTGCCCTCCTTCTCGCCCCAGGCGGTGGAAGGCAGCTTCACATGGGCGTGGCGCAGCGTGTCGGTCACCGCCGCCACGTCGGAGACGACCACGAAGGGACACGCCTTCAGCGCCGCCTCCACGGCATCTGCTTCGGGCAGGCTGTCGACGGGGTTGGTCGCCATGATCCAGAGCGCCTTGATGTGCCCCGCTCCCACGGCCTTGAACATCTCCACCGCCTTGAGACCCGGTTTGTCGCCCATGCGGGGCGCGCCCCAGAAGCGCTGGACAAGCGCGCGATGGGATGCATTCTCGAGGTCCATATGCGCCGCCAGCATATTGGCGAGCCCGCCCACCTCGCGCCCGCCCATGGCGTTCGGCTGGCCCGTGACGGAGAAAGGCCCCATGCCGGGCCGGCCGATGCGGCCGGTGGCCAGATGGCAGTTGAGGATGGCATTGACCTTGTCCGTGCCGGCGGCCGACTGGTTGACGCCCTGGCTGTAGACGGTGACCGTGCGCTCCCGCTCCGCAAAGAGCCTATAGAACGCCTCCACGTCGCCGGGCGCGAGGCCGATGGAAGCGGCCACCGCATCGATCGAAAAGGGCTGCGCGGCGGCAATGGCATCGTTGAATCCGTTTGTGTGCTTCTCGACGTAAGGGATTCGGATGATTCCGTTTTCGGCGATGTAGCGCAGCAGCCCGCAGAACAGCGCGACGTCGCCGTCCGGCGCGATGGCGAGATGCAGGTCGGCGATATCGGCCGTCATGGTGCGGCGCGGATCGATAAGCACGATCTTCATCTCCGGGCGCTTCTCCTTCGCCGCCGCCAGCCGCTGATAGAGCACGGGATGGCACCAGGCGAGATTGGAGCCGGTCAGCACCACGAGGTCGGCGAGCTCCAGGTCCTCATAGGTTCCGGGCACCGTGTCGGCGCCGAAGGCGCGGCGGTGGCCGGCGACGGAGGAGGCCATGCAGAGACGCGAATTCGTGTCGATATTGGCCGAGCCGATGAAGCCCTTCATCAGCTTGTTGGCGACGTAGTAGTCCTCGGTGAGAAGCTGGCCGGAGACGTAGAAGGCGACCGAATCCGGCCCATGCTCGGCGATCGCCTGGGAAAATTTTTCTGCGGCGAGGTCGAGGGCGTCGTCCCAGCCTGTCCGGTGGCCGTGGACTTCCGGATGAAGCAGCCGGTCCTCGAGGCCAATGGTCTCGGCAAGGGCCGATCCCTTCGAGCAAAGCCGGCCGAAATTGGCCGGGTGTTCGGGATCACCCTTGATGGAGACCGAGCCGTCGGGTTGCCGTCCGGCAAGGACGCCGCAGCCGACCCCGCAATAGGGACACGTGGTCTTTGTCTGGAGGCCGGCCGTCTGCATCGTCACGCCGCCCTACTCTGCCGGAACCCGCGCGGGGGCGGCAACGTCGCCCGCCGGCGCCGCGCGCCTCGGGCCGGTGCGGTGATGCGTGGCGTAGAGCGTCAGCCCGACGAAGGTGAGCCCGCCCACGAGATTGCCGACGACCGTCGGGATCTCGTTCCAAAGCAGGTAGTCCATGACGGAGAAATTGCCGCCCAGCATGAGTCCCGACGGAAACAGGAACATGTTCACGATGGAGTGTTCGAAGCCCATGTAGAAGAACAGCATGATGGGCATCCACATGCCGATCACCTTCCCCGAGACGGAGGTCGACATCATCGCCGCGACGACCCCGGTCGAGACCATCCAGTTGCAGAGCACGCCACGGATGAAGAGGGTCAGCATGCCCGCCGCGCCATGCGCCGCATAGCCCACGGTACGGCCTTCGCCGATCATGCCGATCTTCTGGCCGACGGCGTTCGGCGCTTCCGTGAAACCGAAGGTGAAGGTAATCGCCATCATGACGGCGACGAGGAACGCGCCGGCGAAATTGCCGACGAAGACCAGCCACCAGTTGCGCAGCACACCGTTCATGGTCACGCCGGGGCGCTTGTCCATAAGCGCCAGGGGAACGAGGGTGAAGACGCCGGTCAGCAGATCGAAGCCCATGAGGTAGAGCAGGCAGAACCCCACGGGAAAGAGAACGGCGCCCAGCAGGGGTTCCCCGGTCTGAACTGTGATGGTGACCGCGAAGGCAGCGGCCAGCGCCAGGATGGCGCCGGCCATAAAGGCGCGGATCAGCGTGTCCCGCGTCGACATGAAGACCTTCGCCTCGCCGGCGTCGACCATTTTCGTGACGAACTCGTTGGGTGTGACATATGCCATGATCGTGTCTCCTGCGTTGGGAGGAAGCGAAGCCGGGCGGAGCGTCTACTCCGCCGCGGCCAGCATCATCGTCGTGTCCATCAAAATCCGATCGCCGTCGCGCTTCAGCGCGAAGGTGCGCACCGCGCCCTCGTCTGCCCCCTGGGCAAGCCCGCTTTCCAGCGAGAACACCCAGTTGTGCAGCGGACAGGTGACATGCGCGCCGTGGACGATGCCCTGGCTCAAGGGACCGCCCTGGTGAGGGCAGCGGTCCTCGATGGCGTAGACCTCATCCGTTGCGGTGCGGAAGACCGCGATCCGCCCGATGGGCGTGTCCACACAGCGCGCGCCGCGGCTCGGAATGTCGTCGAGCTTGCCGATTTGAAACCAGTTCGCCGTGCTCATTCCGCAGCCTCCAGGGAAAGGGTCGCCATCGGCTTGAACTCGTGCTTGTCCTTGCCCGAGACACGCTCAGACCAGGGGTCGACCTGGGCGAATTTCTGGGAGAAGACGAAGCGGTCGTAATAGGCCTTGCGCTTTTCCTTGTCGTCGAGGGTTTGGCGGCGAACCTCGTCGTAGCCGATGCGCTTGGCCCACTTGTAAATGCGCTCCAGGTAGCGCGCCTGCTCGCGATACATCTGGACGAGCGCCACGATCACCTCCAGCGCCTCGTCCTCGGACTTGACCAGGCCCAGCACCTCCGTTCCCTTGATGTCGAGACCGGCGGCACCGGCGAAATGGATCTCATAGCCGGAATCGACACAGACCACGCCCACGTCCTTGCATGTGGCTTCCGCGCAGTTGCGCGGGCAGCCGGAGACGGCCATCTTCACCTTCGCCGGGGTCCACGAGCCCCACATGAACTTCTCGATGCGGATGCCGAGCCCGGTGGAATCCTGCGTGCCGAAGCGGCACCAGTCGGACCCTACACAGGTCTTCACGGTCCTCAGGCCCTTCGCATAGGCGTGGCCGGAGACGAAGCCGGCCTTGCCGAGCTCGGACCAGACCGCCGGCAGGTCCTCTTTCCTGATACCCAGCATGTCAATGCGCTGGCCGCCGGTGACCTTGACCGTCGGGATGTCGAACTTGTCGACGACATCGGCGATGGCGCGCAGCTCCTTCGAACTCGTCACGCCGCCCCACATGCGCGGCACCACCGAATAGGTGCCGTCCTTCTGGATGTTGGCGTGCACGCGCTCATTGATGAAGCGTGACTGGTAGTCGTCGGCATATTCGTCCGGCCAGTCGGCCACGAGATAATAGTTGAGCGCCGGGCGGCACTTGGCGCAGCCGCAGGAGGTTTTCCATTCCAGCTCCTGCATGACGGCGGGGATGGTCTTCAGCCCCTTCGCCTTGATGAGGCGGCGCACGTCGTCATGGCCGAGATCCGTGCAGCCGCACATGGGCTGGACGGCGGCGGGGTTGTAGGAATCGCCAAGCGTGAGCGCCATGAGCTGCTCGACGAGGCCCGTGCACGAGCCGCAGGAGGCGGAGGCCTTGGTGTGGGCGCGCACATCGTCGAGCGACGTCAGCCCCTTCTCCTGGATGGTGCCGACGATCTTTCCCTTGCAAACGCCGTTGCAGCCGCAGATCTCCGCATCATCCGGCAAGGCTGCAACGGCCGCCATAGGGTCCAGCTGACCCCCTCCCTGATAGGCCTGGCCGAAGATGAGGGTGTCGCGCATCTCCGAAACGTCGGTGCCCTTCTTGAGCATGTCGAAGAACCAGGAACCGTCGGCCGTCTCGCCATAGAGCACGGCGCCCAGGATGCGGTTGTCCTTTAAAACGAGCCGCTTGTAGACGCCGGCCGAGGCATCGCGCAGCACGATCTCCTCGCGATCTTCCGCCTCCGCGAAATCGCCCGCCGAATAAAGGCTTACGCCGGTAACCTTGAGCTGCGTCGCCGTCTCGACGGGGCGGAAGGCCGCATCCTTCTTGACGAGCGTCCTGGCCGCCACCTTGGCCATGTCGTAGAGCGGCGCGACCAGGCCATAGCAGATGTTCTCGTGCTCCACGCACTCGCCGATCGCAAGAATGTCCGGATCGGAGGTCACCATCTGGTCGTTGACGATGATACCGCGCTCCACGTGCAGGCCGGCATCGGTGGCGATGCGCGTCTCCGGCCTGATGCCAACGGCCATGACCACAATGTCGGCGGGATAGATCGTGCCGTCCTCCAGCAGCACCGCCTCGGCCCGATCATCGCCGAGCACGGCCTTTGTCTGTGCCTTGCAATGGATCTTGATGCCGCGGCCTTCCAGTTCCTTCTGCAGGAGATAGCCGGCGGCCGGGTCGAGCTGGCGCTCCATGAGGTGGTCCATCAGATGAAGCACCACCACTTCCATCCCGCGCAGGCGCAGGGCCGCCGCCGCCTCCAAGCCCAGAAGCCCGCCGCCGATCACCACTGCCCTCGCCCCGGGCTTGCCCGCCGCCGCGACCATGGCATTGACGTCGTCCAGATCGCGGAACGCCATTACACCGGGAAGGTCCCTGCCGGCGATGGGGATGATGAAGGGCGCCGAACCGGTCGCGATCACCAGCTTGTCATAGGCCATCTCGCCTTTGGCCGACGAAACCGTCTTGGCCTTGCGGTCGATCTTCGTCACCGTCTCGCCGAAGCGGCAGTTCACCTGGGCTGCGGCGTACCAATCCGCGTCGTGGGTAACGATCTCCTCATATCTCTTCTCGCCGGCCAGCACCGGCGAGAGCATGATGCGATTGTAGTTGCCGCGCGGCTCGGCGCCGAAGAGCGTTACGTCGAAGGCGTTCGGATCGGTCTCGAACAGGTGCTCGAGCATGCGCCCCGAGGCCATGCCGGCACCGATAACGACGAGTTTCTCAGTCATTTTGTCCTTCCGTTCTGCGCAATGCCTTCAGGCCGGCTGCAGGCGTTCGTCGCGTTCCATGCGCCGGACGGCGAAATGCATCCAGGCAAGCGAAGCGGCGACGATGACGAAAAGCGCCATGAAGCAGCTCGTCCAAAGGCCGGTGAGGTCGTTGAGGACGCCGAAGAGGAGCGGCAGGAAGAAGCCGCCCAGCCCGCCGATCATGCCGACAAGGCCGCCGACGGCACCCACATTCTGCGGGTAGTAGACGGGGATATGCTTATAGACCGCCGCCTTGCCGAGGCTCATGAAGAAGCCGAGGACGAAGACGATGGCCGTAAACGCCCACGGCCCGATTTCGAAATGGAAGGCCTTCGGCCCGTCGATCCCCTGGACGACGTAATCGGCGGCCGGGATGGAGAGCAGCGCCGTGCAGGCGGCGGACACGGCGAAGGTCCAGTACATGACGCTACGCGCGCCCGCTTTGTCCGACAGCACGCCGCCATAGGCACGGAAGATGGAGGCAGGCACCGAATAGGCAGCGCCGATCAGCCCCGCCGTGGCGATGTCGAAGCCGTAGACCCCGATTAGGTAGCGCGGCAGCCACAACGCCAGCGCCACGAAGCCGCCGAAGACAAAGAAATAATAGAGTGCGAATCGCCAGACTTGCAGGCTCTTGAGCGGCGCGAACTCCGAGGCAAGTTTCGGCCGTGCGGCGCGTCCCGCCCGCTGAGCGCGGATCACCGGGTCGTCGCCGGTGGTGAACCAGAAGACGACGGCCATGACGACGAGGACCAGCGCCCAGATCTGCGCCACGGCCTCCCAGCCCCAGGCGACGAGCACGAAGGGCGCGATGAACTTCGTCACCGCCGCGCCGACATTGCCGACGCCGAAGATGCCGAGCGCCGTCCCCTGCTTTTCCGCCGGATAGAAGCGCGCCACATAGGCGACGCCGACGGCGAACGAGCCTCCCGCGACGCCGAGGCCGAGAGCGGCGGCAAGCATTTGCGGATAGGTATGCGCGAAGGACAGAAGCAGCGTCGCGACCGCCGCGGCAAGCATGGTGAGCGTGTAGACCAGTCGGCCGCCGTAACGGTCGGTCCAGATGCCGAGCGCCAGGCGCACGAGCGATCCGGTCAGGATCGGCGTGCCCACCAGCAGGCCGAAAGCGGTTTCCGACAGACCAAGCTCGTCCTTGATGCGCACGCCGATGATGGAAAAGATCGTCCACACCGCGAAACAGACGGTGAAGGCCACGGTGGACATGGTGAGCGCGCGGCTCGGTGTGATGTCCCGTGTTGGTGCGGCTGGCTGTGATGTGGTCATCGGCTGCTCCATTCCAACTGCTCGCCCGATTGCCAAAACAAAAAGCTGCCGGCCAACGGCTCGCCTCCGCAGTCACGGCGGCGGCGATCGCTGATCGGCAGCTTTGCCCGAGCGCCCTTCATTGGACGCTTTCTGTTGGTGTCCCCTCTGGACCCGCCTTTATCTATGCAGGTTGCGTGCCAACTCGCACTGGATACGAAAAGCCTTTGAAACTCAGTGGTTTAGAAAAATAGATGCCTCATGGGCATTTTGGCGCCGCACCGTTCTGCTGTTCATTGTTGCAGCGCACAGAACAAATTTTAGGCAGACAAAATCAATGGCAAAAATTTAGGCACTCGCCGCGGGCGCCCGTTGACCGGCGATGTAGTCGTCCAGCTTTTCGGGGTCGAAGACGGCACCATCGAAGAAACCGTCGGGGCCGAGGATCAGCCGTCCGGAGGCCGAGCCGACCGGCGTCGGCAGGTTGAGCGCGCCTTCCACCTTCATGCTGGCCGAGGGCATCGGCGCGCCGAGGGGGCCGAGCGCGGCCCGATAGATGTCCGGGCGGAACGTGCGGCGCGCCGTCTCGGCGTTGGCCGCGCCGTGCGCAACCTGCCCCCAGCGCACCATCTGCGAATAGAACCAGAGCGCATGGCTCTGCCACGGGAAATTCGCCGCCTTCTGCACCGGGAGGAAGAATTCGGGCATGTTCTGCACGCCGCCGCCCGTCTGCAGCCGCCCCTCGAGCGCGCCCAGAAGAAGCCGCTTGGGCTGGGCGAGATAGATATCGCCTGCGAGCATCGCCGCCAGTTCCTCCCGGTTCTCGCTCTCGCCGCACCACAGGGCGGCGCGGTAGAGCGCACGCAGGAACTGATGCAGCGTCTCGCGGTGCGCCTCCGCCCAGTCCGCGCGCACGCCGATCACCTTTTCCGGGCTCGACTTCCAGATGGCCGCTTTCACCGTTGCGATATGCGCATGCCCGCCGGCGACCGCGACGCTGCTCCAGGGCTCGCCGACGCAGAACCCGTCGATACGCCCGGTGGCCACCGCATCGGCCGTCAGCGGCGGCGGTACGATCGTGATCTCGACGTCACGCTCGGGATCGATGCCGCAGGCGGCAAGCCAGTAGCGCAGCTCGAAATTGTGCCCGGAATAGGGATGCACCACGGCAAAGCACAGCCGCTCCCGTCCGCTCGACCGGCGCTCCTCCACGACACGCCGGAGCGCCGCTCCGACCGCTGCCGGCGCGTCCGGCCCTCCGGCCCCGGCATCGGCCATCGCCGACCACAGCGCCTTGCTGACGCTGACGGCGTTGCCACCGAGCCCCAGGGCAAAGGGCGCGACCATGTCCAGACGCATCGGCGTCAGGCCCAGATTGGTGGCGATCGGCATGGGGGCCAGCATATGCGCGACGTCGAAATGTCCGACCGCGATCCTGTCGCGGATATTGGCCCATGAAATCTCCCGGGAAAGGGTGAGTTCGATCCCCTCCTCGGCGGCAAATCCCTTCTCCCGGGCCGTCACCAGGACAGCGCTGTCGAGCAGCGGCAGGAATCCGGCAGTGATGTGATGCGCGCCCATGGCCGGCCTCATTCGTCCAGAAGCCCGGACGCCAGGATCAGGCTCTGGGCAATCTCTGAGAGTTTTCGGTTCTGGTTCATCGCCGTGCGCCGCAACAGCGCGTAGGCCTCCTCCTCGGAGATGCCCTTGGAGCGCATGAGGATCCCCTTGGCGCGGTCGACCAGCTTGCGGCTCTGCAGCTCGTTTCTGGCCTCCTCCAACTCGCGCGCCATGCGCGAATAGGCGTTGAAGCGGCTGATGGCCATGTCGAGGATCGGCTTCACCCGCTCCTGCCGCAACCCGTCCACCACATAGGCCGACACCCCGGCCTCCACCGCCGCCGCGATCATCGTCTCGTCGGAACGGTCGACGAACATGGCGATCGGCCGCTTCACCGCCCGCGACAGGTTGAACATGTTCTCCAGCACGTCGCGGTTGGGGTTTTCCAGATCGATGACGATGACATCCGGACTGACCTCCTCGATCCGCCGCGCCACCGCGTCGACGTCGTGGACGAGCGTCACGCGCTCGTGCCCAGCCTCGCGCAGGCCCGCCTCTATGATGGCGGCGCGCACCTTGTTTTCGTCGATGACCAGGACGGAAAGTGATTGGACCGGCATGCCTCTATTTTGCGCATGCACAATGATTGTGCAATGCGAAAAATCGATGTGCCGGTGAAAAGCCGCGCCTCAGACGTAGAAAATGCCGCTGTCGCTGCCGGGGCTTGCTTCCTCGCGTTCCACCGCCGAGACGCCGGATTTCTCGCCCAGTTCGGCAAGCAGTCGCAGGCGGGCACGGTTGAGGCGGCTCTTGATGGTGCCGATCGCGCAATCGCAAATCGTGGCCGCTTCCTCGTAGCTCATGCCCAGCACGCCGATCAGCATCATCACCTCGCGTTGCTGCTCCGGCAGGCGCTGGATGGCGTTGTGAACCTCGAGCCCTCGGGCGGACCACTCCTGGGTGGCACCCACCACCGGGCGCGCCGACACACAATCGGCCGAGCCCGGCGCCTCGCGCTTGGACACTTTGATCTTCGTATAAAAGGTGTTGCGCATGATGGTAAAAAGCCAGGACTTCATGCTGGTCCCGGCTTCGAATTGGTGCAGATGGGAAAGGCCCTTGGTCAACGTCTCCTGTACCAGGTCATCGGCATCGTTCGCGTCCCGGTAGAAGGTTCGTGCGAAGGCACGCAGGGCGGGGATGAGGTCGACGATCTCGGAGCCGGGATGCCTCGGAGCGCTGTCTCTCGAACGGGGGGACGGTGCCATTCCGAAAATCCCTTCCTCTCACGGCATAAATCTTTTTCGGCAGTCAGCCCGGTTAATGCGCGATACTCCCAGGAGTTCCCGCGCGCCGGCAAGCGTTCTGGCAAACGCCGCATGTGTGGTTTCGGACCGCGGATGCCGCAGCGCCCCCTTCCCGCCTTTCGTTCCCGGATTAGTCGACGGCGCAGCCGTTCCGCCATGCCGGCACAATCCCGGTCGAACGGAGCGAAGCCGGAATCCTGTGATGCTTCGGTCCGGCCCGAACCGTGCGGAATGGATCCCGGACAGCCTGCGCTATCGCTGCAGCTTCCGGGATGACGGCGAGCGCCGACCATTGCGATTTGGGGTGTGAAGGAGCGCGGCTATTTGATGCAAGCTCCACCTACACCAGTTCCACGTCCACCACGCCCGGCACCGAGCGCATGGCGGCGGCGATCTGCGGCGAGATGCGGTAGCGGTCGGGCAGGCCGACCTCGATCTCGCCCTGGCCGCCCTCCTTGATCACGATGAAGCTTACCTGCCCCTCTCCGCGGCCCTGAAGCTGCGCGGAAATGGCGCCGACGGGCGCAGAATCGCGCAGATAGACGCGCAGCGCCTTCTGCATGCGGCTCGCCTCCTCTTCGAGCGACTGCACCGTCTGGATGCGCAGGTTCACGCCCTCCGGCCTGTCCTCCGCCGAGACCATGATGACCACCGAGCGGCCGGGCTCCAGAAGGTCGCGATACTGGTGCAGCGTCTCCGAGAAAAGCACCGCCTCGTACTGGCCGGTCGCATCGGAGAACTGGACGATGCCCATCTTGTTGCCGGTACGCGTCTTGCGCTCCTGCTTGGCCGTCACCGTGCCGGCGAGCCGGCCCGCCGTCGCGCCACGCTTGACGGCGGCCTGGAACTCCGCCCAGCTCTGCACGCGCATCTTCTCCAGCGTCGGCAGATAATCGTCGAGCGGATGGGCCGAGAGATAGCAGCCGACCACCTGGAATTCCCGGTGCAGCTTGTCCGACGGCAGCCACGGGTCGGCGGCGGGAAGCTGCAGGCGCTGCGGCTCGAGCTGCGCGGCGCCGAAGATATCGCCCTGCCCCATCGCCGCGTCCTCCGCCGCCCGCGCGGCCATGCCCATCAGCCGGTCGACGCCGGCGAAGAGCGCCGCCCTGTCGTGCCCGAAACAGTCGAACGCGCCGGCCTGGATCAGGCTTTCGAGGACCCGCTTGCCGACGATCTTCGGGTCGACGCGCGCGCAGAAATCCTCCAGGGTCTCGAACGGCTTCTCCCGCCGTTTTTGGACGATGTGCTCCACCGCAGCGTCGCCCACGCCCTTGATGGCGGCGAGCGAATAAAAGATGCGGTTTTCGCCCACCTCGAAGTCGCGATAGCCCGCCTGGACCGAGGGCGAGACGACCTCGATGCCGAGCCGCATGGCATCGCGGCGGAAATCGTTGAGCTTGTCCGTGTTGGCCATGTCGTAGGTCATGGACGCGGCCAGGAACTCCACGGGATAGTGCGCCTTCAGATAGGCCGTCTGGTAGGAGACGAGCGCATAGGCGGCCGCATGCGACTTGTTGAATCCGTAGTCGGCGAACTTGGCCAGAAGATCGAAGATGAAGTCCGCCTGCGCCTTGTCGAGCCCGCGCTCGACCGCGCCCTCGACGAAGCGCACGCGCTGCTTGTCCATCTCGGCGCGGATCTTCTTGCCCATGGCGCGGCGCAGAAGATCCGCTTCGCCGAGCGAATAGCCGGAAAGCTCCTGCGCGATCTGCATCACCTGCTCCTGGTAGACGATAACGCCCTGCGTCTCCTTCACCAGGTGGTCGATCTTCGGGTGGATGGAGGCGATCTCCTCCTCGCCGTGCTTGCGGGCGTTGTAGGTGGGGATGTTCTCCATCGGGCCCGGGCGGTAGAGCGCCACCAGGGCGATGATGTCCTCAATGCGGTCGGGCTTCATGCCGATCAGCGCCTTGCGCATGCCGGCGCTTTCCACCTGGAAGATGCCGACCGTCTCGCCGCGCGACAGCATCGCGTAGGTCTCCGGGTCGTCGAGCGGTATTTTCGACAGATCGATCTCGATACCGCGGCGGCGGATGAGCTTGACCGCCTTCTCGAGCACGGTGAGGGTCTTCAGACCCAGAAAGTCGAACTTCACCAGCCCCGCCTGCTCGACCCATTTCATATTGTATTGGGTCACCGGCATGTCGGAGCGCGGATCGCGATACATCGGCACCAACTCCGAGAGCGGCCGGTCACCGATGACGATACCCGCGGCATGCGTCGAGGCGTGGCGGTAGAGGCCTTCAAGCTTCTGGGCGATTTCCAGAAGCGTTCCGACGATCGGCTCCTTCTCCACCTCCTCGGCAAAGCGCGGCTCGTCCTCGATCGCCTTGTGGAGCGGCGTGGGATTGGCCGGGTTCGACGGCACCATCTTGGTGAGCCGGTCGACCTGCCCGTAGGGCATCTGCAGCACGCGGCCGACGTCGCGCAGCACGGCCCGCGCCTGCAGGGTCCCGAAGGTGATGATCTGGGCCACCTGGTCGTGGCCGTACTTCTCCTGCACATAGCGGATCACCTCGTCGCGGCGATCCTGGCAGAAGTCGATGTCGAAATCCGGCATCGACACGCGGTCGGGGTTGAGGAAGCGCTCGAAAAGCAGGGAAAAGCGCAGCGGATCGACATCCGTGATGGTCAGCGCATAGGCGACCAGCGAGCCCGCGCCCGAGCCGCGCCCCGGCCCCACGGGGATATCCCGCGCCTTCGCCCACTTGATGAAGTCCGCAACGATCAGAAAGTAGCCGGGAAACTTCATGCGCACGATGATGCCGAGTTCGTGCTCCAGCCGCTCCAAGTAGTTCTCGCGCGTATAGCCTTCCGCTAGCCCTTGCGCCTCCAGCCGCCTTTCCAGCCCCTCGCGTGCCTGCCGGCGCAACTCGTCGGCCTCGGCCTCGAGCACCGCCTCGGGATCCTCCGTCTCCCCACCGGTGAAGCGCGGCAGGATCGGCTTGCAGGTCTTCGGATAATAGGAGCAGCGCAGCGCGATCTCGACCGTGTTGTCGATCGCCTCCGGCAGGTCGGCGAACAGCA
Organism: Nitratireductor sp. GCM10026969; assembly: GCF_042660605.1. Classification (NCBI taxonomy): domain Bacteria; kingdom Pseudomonadati; phylum Pseudomonadota; class Alphaproteobacteria; order Hyphomicrobiales; family Phyllobacteriaceae; genus Nitratireductor; species Nitratireductor sp. GCM10026969. Next base: position 15,686 of record NZ_JBHSUM010000023.1, on the reverse strand, counting down.
CCCCCATCTCGGCCTGGCTCTTCAGGTAATTGTCGGGCGTGAGCTGGCGCCGGTCGTCCATGGCGATGACCGCGCCCTCGGCAATCGCGATCAACGCATCATGCGCCTCGAAATCCTCGCGGGTGGGAAAGAAGCCTTCATTGGTGGCCACGAGCGGCAAATCGTGACGGTACGCCAGGTCGACCGTCGCCGCCTCGACCGCCCGGTCATAATCGCGCAGCCGCTCGAGCTCCACGTAGAGCCGATCACCGAACGCCTTCTTGAGAAACAAAAGTCGCGCCTCGGCGACTTCCGCCCGGTCCGCCTTCAGTGCTGCGCCCACCGGCCCGCGCGGGCCGCCGCTGAGACAAACGATTCCCTCGGCATGATCTTCCAGCCACCCTGCCGCGATATGCGGGTCCGCCCCGGCTTCGTTCTCCAGATAGGCACGGCTGACCAGCTTCACGAGATTGGCGTAGCCCTCCTCCGTCGCGGCGATCAGGACCAGCGGATCGAACGGACTTCCGCCCTTGCGGCTGTGGCTCCGCCGCGCTTCGGAAAATGCATCCTCGAAAGCGATGTCGAGTTGGCAGCCGATAATCGGCTGCACCCCCTCCTTCACCGCCTTCTGCGCAAATTCCAGCGCGCCGAAGAGGTTGTTGGTGTCGGTGACGGCGATGGCGGGCGTCTCGTCCTTGACGGCGTGGCCGATGATCTTGCCGATCGGCAGCGCGCCCTCGAGCAGCGAATAAGCCGAATGGACCCGAAGATGGATAAACGGCCGTTCCGGCCGCTCCGGCCGCGCCGCTGCACGGGCGGCTTCCGCCAGGAGGGGATCACGCGATCGCCTGTCGCTTGCCATGTCGGTTCAGCTCTTGAGACTCGGTTGCGCCTGCCGGCCATTGTTTCGGATCATGCTTCACAGGTCGAGTCAGCGATGCAGTTGATCACAGACGTCTATATGGCCGGGACGTCACGGAATGGATCCCGGACAGCCTCCGCTTCGCTCCAGCTTCCGGGATGACGGCCCGCGTGCTGCCAACCCATTCCGCCATAGAGCTCTCGCCAATCGGGATTCATCTCCTCGATCAGCCGGATCTTCCACGCTCGCCGCCATCGCTTGATCTTCTTCTCGTAAAGAATGGCGTCGCCGATATCGAAGAATTCCTGAGACCAGACCAACCGGACTGCACCATAGCGGGATGTGAATCCCTTCGAAAGGTGCTGCTTATGCTCCCAAACGCGCCTCGCCAAATCCGCGGAGACGCCGGTGTACAGTGTTCCACCCCTTTTCGAAGCCAGAATGTACACATACCCACCCATCGACTGGTCCATACCTGCTCAAAGCACAGCCACGCCGTCATCCCGGAAGCCCGGAGGGCCGTCCGGGATCCATTCCGGAACACCGCCACCTGCATCACGCCGCCGGAAAAAACCTCACGCAAACTCCATGATCACCGCGTCCACGGCCAGGCTGTCGCCGGGCGCGGCCTTGATGGCGGCGATCGTGCAATCCCACTCGGCGCGCAGCACATTTTCCATCTTCATGGCCTCCACGACCGCGAGCACTTCCCCTGCCTTCACCTCCTGGCCTTCCCTGACGGTGATCGAGACGACGAGGCCGGGCATGGGGCACAGAAGCATCTTCGTCGTGTCCGGCGGCTCGCGCACCGGCATCAGGCGATCGAGTTCGGCCACGCGCGGCAGCATCACGCGTGCTGTGCAGGCCATCCCCTGCCGGGAAAGCCTCACTCCGTTGAGAATGGGACGGACCTGCAACGCCAGGTCCCGGCCGCCGACCCTGCCCTCCCAGACCGGCTCGCCCGGCCGCCAGGACGAGAAGAGGTCGACCGTTTTGCCGCCAATGGAAAGATCGAGTTTCAAGGGAATGGAGATCGTCCCCTCCACAACCGAGATCGGCTTATACGCCTCGTCGAGCTTCACCACCCAGTCCCGCCGGATCTCGCCCGAATGGGGTGCGAGCCGCCCCGGCAGCCGGTCCAGGCGGTCGCGGCGCAAAAGCTCGATGGCCAGCGCCACCGCGCAAAAGATCGCCTGCGCCTCCTCGTCCGGCTTCGGCGCGGAGAAGCCGTCCGGAAATTCCTCGGCAATGAAACCGGTCGACAGCCGCCCCTCCCGCCAGCGCGGATGGCGCATGAGGGTGGACAGGAACGGGATGTTGTGGGCGATCCCGTCGACCACGAAGCGGTCGAGCGCAGCCGACATGGCGTCGATGGCCGAAAGACGCTCGGGGGCCCAAGCGCACAGCTTGGCGATCATCGGATCGTAGTGCATGGAAATTTCCAATCCCTCGGCCACGCCCGTGTCGTTGCGCAGCACGACGTCGCCTTGCCGCCCCTCCCCGGGCGGGCGATAGCGCGTCAGCCGGCCGATCGAGGGCAGGAAATTGCGCAGCGGGTCTTCCGCGTAGATGCGGCTTTCGACGGCCCAGCCGTCAAGCTTCACGTCCTTCTGCGCTGTTTTGAGCGTCTCCCCGGCGGCGATCCGGATCATCTGCTCCACGAGATCGATGCCGGTGACGAGTTCGGTCACAGGATGCTCCACCTGCAGACGCGTGTTCATTTCGAGGAAATAGAAATTGCGCTCCTTGTCGACGATGAACTCCACCGTGCCCGCGCTCTGGTAGCCGACCGCCTCGGCCAGCGCCACCGCCTGCGCGCCCATGGCCCGGCGCGTCTCTTCGTCCAGAAAGGGCGACGGCGCCTCTTCCACGATCTTCTGGTTGCGCCGCTGGATCGAGCATTCGCGCTCGCCCAGATGGATCGTGTGTCCATGGCCGTCCGCCAGCACCTGGATCTCGATATGACGCGGCTCCTCGATGAACTTTTCGATGAAGATGCGGTCGTCGCCGAAGGAGGCGGCGGCTTCCGATTTGGCCCGCGCGAAGCCCTCCCGCGCCTCATCGTCGTTCCAGGCGATCCGCATGCCCTTGCCGCCGCCGCCGGCGGACGCCTTGAGCATCACGGGATAGCCGATCTCGGCGGCGATTCGAGCCGCATCATCGGCGTCCTCGACGAGCCCCATGAAGCCGGGCACGGTGGAAACACCCGCTTCCTGCGCCATCTTCTTGGAGGTGATCTTGTCGCCCATGGCCCGGATCGCCGCAGCCTTCGGGCCGATGAAGACGATGCCCTCGTCCTCCAGCCTTTCACAGAATACGGCGTTCTCAGACAGGAACCCGTAGCCGGGATGGACCGCCTCGGCTCCGCTCTCCTTGCACGCGGCGATGACACGGTCGATGGAAAGATAGCTCTGGGACGCCTGCGCCGGGCCGATCGCGACCGCCTCATCCGCCATCTCCGCATGGACGGCATCCACGTCCGCTTCCGAATAAACGGCGACGGTGGCGATCCCCATTCTGCGGGCCGTCCGAATGACGCGGCAGGCGATCTCCCCCCGGTTGGCGATCAGTATCTTCTTGAACATGCGGCCGTTTCCCCAGCAATCGGCTCTTTCTAAGGGCTTGGCGAGCCCGGCTCAAGCATGGTCTGAAGCGTGGGCGCGATTCGCCGCGCCGAAGGACTTGCGAAGCGGGCCAATTCCTGAAACATCACTGCCGGGCACCGGAAACCACGAAACGATACCCCAGCAGGAGGGATGCCTGATGAAAACACGCGCCGCCGTCGCCCTTGCCGCCGGCAAGCCGCTCGAAATCATGGATGTGGATCTGGAAGGCCCGCGCGAAGGTGAGGTCCTGGTCGAAGTGAAGGCCACGGGAATTTGCCACACGGACGAGTTCACGCGGTCCGGCGCCGATCCGGAAGGGCTTTTCCCGGCCATTCTCGGCCACGAGGGCGCTGGCGTTGTCGTCGATGTCGGCCCGGGCGTGACCGGCCTGAAGAAGGGCGACCACGTTATCCCGCTCTATACGCCCGAATGCCGCCAATGCCCCTCCTGCCTGTCGCAGAAGACCAATCTGTGCACCGCCATCCGCTCGACCCAGGGACAGGGCCTGATGCCGGACGGCACGTCGCGCTTTTCGCTCGATGGCGAGAAGCTGCACCACTATATGGGCTGCTCGACCTTCTCCAACTTCACCGTGCTTCCTGAAATCGCGGTAGCGAAGGTGCACCCGGACGCACCCTTCGACAAGATCTGCTACATCGGCTGCGGCGTGACCACCGGCATCGGCGCCGTCGTCAACACGGCGAAGGTCGAGATCGGCGCCACGGCCATCGTTTTCGGCCTCGGCGGCATCGGCCTCAACGTCATCCAGGGCCTGCGCCTTGCCGGTGCCGACATGATCATCGGCGTCGACCTCAACAACGACAAGAAGGAATGGGGCGAGCGCTTCGGCATGACCCATTTCGTCAATCCGAAGGAGGTCGAGGGCGACCTCGTGCCTTATCTCGTGAACATGACCAAGCGTGGCGCGGACCAGATCGGCGGCGCGGACTACACCTTCGACTGCACGGGCAACGTCACCGTCATGCGCCAGGCGCTGGAATCGGCCCATCGCGGCTGGGGCGAGTCCATCATCATCGGCGTCGCCGGTGCCGGCCAGGAGATCTCCACCCGTCCCTTCCAGCTCGTCACCGGCCGTGTCTGGAAAGGTACCGCCTTTGGTGGCGCGCGTGGGCGTACCGACGTGCCGAAGATCGTCGACTGGTACATGGAAGGCAAGATCGAGATCGACCCGATGATCACCCACACGCTTGCGCTCGACGAGATCAACAAGGGCTTCGACCTGATGCATCAGGGCGAGTCGATCCGCAGCGTGGTGATCTACTAACCAAGGCGGCACCTTGCCCACGATCTATGTCGATGCCGATGCCTGCCCGGTGAAAGCGGAGGTGACGCGCGTGGCCGAGCGCCACAGCGTTCCCGTCGTCTTCGTCTCCAACGGGGGCTTGCGTCCCTCGCGCGATCCCATGGTGCGCCATGTGGTCGTGCCGGGGACGGCGGATGCCGCGGACGACTGGATCGCCGAAAACGCCGCCCCCGGCGACATCGGCATCACGGCGGACGTGCCGCTCGCCGCACGGCTGGTGGAAAAAGGCCTGGCTGTGCTCGGCCCCACCGGCCGCACCTTCACGCGGCAGAGCATCGGCATGGACGTCGCCATGCGCAACCTGAAGCAGGACTTGCGCGAGGCGGGCGAGATCAAGGGCTACAATGCCGGCTTCACGCCAAAAGACCGCTCCGCCTTTCTGCAAGCGCTGGACATCGTCGTACGGCGCGCTTTGCGCGAAAGGGATGCGTGAATTCGGCCCTAAAGATGCTATATGGGATACACGCATCCCAATCCGGAGTCCGAGGATGAGCAAGCAAACGGCGATCCGCCTTTCCGACGAGACATATGCCCGCCTGCAGGCCCTGGCCAAGCGGACGGGCCGCACCGCCTCCTATTATATCCGCGAGGCCATCGAGGAGCGGCTTGAGGAGTTGGAAGACATTTATCTTGCGGAGAAAGCGCTAGAACGCATCCAGCGTGGCGAATCCAAAGTGGTGAGCGCCGAGGAATTCTGGCGTGAACTGGACGATTGAATACAACACGTCGGTTCGCAAGAGCATCCGAAAGCTGGATTCCCAAACGCGCAGCCGGATTCGCCACTTTCTGAGCGAAAGGATAGCCTCTCTCGACGACCCCCGCCAACTCGGTGCGGCGCTAAGCGGTTCGAGACTCGGTAACTTCTGGCGCTATCGCGTCGGCGACTACCGGATCATCTGCGACATACAAGATCACAAGCTCGTCGTTCTGGTGCTCGAAATAGGGCATCGGCGCGAAATTTACCGGTGAAAGGAATTCAATGAAAACCATCTCCACCGCGAAGTCCCACGGCGGCATACAGGGCGTCTATTCGCACACGTCCGAGACGTGCCGCTGCGACATGACCTTCGCCGTCTTCGTGCCGCCGCAGGCAAAGGACGGCCCCTGCCCCGTGCTCTGGTATCTCTCGGGCCTCACCTGCACGCACGCCAATGCAATGGAAAAGGCCGAGTATCGCCGCAAGGCGGCCGAGCTTGGCCTCATCGTCGTTTGCCCGGACACCAGCCCGCGTGGCGAGCATGTGCCCGACGAGGCAGACAATTGGCAGTTCGGCGCCGGTGCCGGCTTCTATCTCGACGCGACCGAAGCACCCTATGATCAGAACTACCGCATGTATTCCTATCTCATGGAGGAACTGCCGGCGCTGATCGGAAAGGAGTTCCCCGCCGATCTCAGCCGCCAGTCCATCTTCGGCCATTCCATGGGCGGCCACGGGGCGCTTACCATGGCGCTGAAGAACCCCGGCCGGTTCAAAAGCTGCTCCGCCTTCGCGCCGATCGTCGAGCCGTCGACGGCGGGCTGGTCGAAGGGGGCGTTCGAAAAATATCTGGGCACCGATAAAACCCGCTGGCGCCAGTATGACGCCTGCGCGCTCGTCGAGGACGGCCACCGCTTTGACGAGTTCTTGATCGACCAGGGCACCGCGGACGGTTTCCTTGACGAAGGGCTGCGGCCGTGGCTTTTCGAGGAAGCCTGCCGCAAGGCGGACATCCCGCTCACGCTGAACATGCGGGAGGGCTACGACCACTCCTATTTCTTCATGTCCAGCTTCATGGAGGACCACCTCGCCTGGCACGCGGCGCGGCTTGGCGTGTAGAGACCCGGAAAATCATGAGGTGAGCCGGGGCCCGGCAGGATCCCGGCCGCCGCTTTCATTTCTGCCGGCGCCAATGATCTGAAATAAAAGCCCTTTTCGGAAGCTCTCCAACGAAAACGGCCGACCCGCTTGTTATCGCGCGCCATGTGCTTCATGCTTCGGGTGTCCTCGCCCGCTCAAAGCGCGGCAAAGCAATAAGCTAAAAATGGAGGAACGAATCGGTGCCTGACACCGCGGATATCTATTCCGACATCCCTGATCGCGACACGATGGGCGGCCGCCTTTCGCGTGCCCGCGACGCCACCGGCCTGACCACGGCCGAACTCGCCCGGCGCCTCGGCGTCAAGACGTCCACCATCCAGGCCTGGGAGAGCGACCGCTCGCAGCCGCGCGCCAACAGGCTGACGATGCTCGCCGGCGTCTTGAATGTCAGCCTTTCCTGGCTGCTCCACGGCATCGGCGCCTCGCCGGCGGACGAAAGCCGCTCCGAGCTGGTTCAGGCGGTCTCTGCGAATCTGAAGCGCCTGCGGCGCCTCCACGAGGAATCCGGGCGCATCATCGCTCAGATCGAGCAGGATCTCCTGCGCGCGTCCAACAGCCAGTAGGCCGGTGCGGCGATAAGTATGGGGACGGGTTTTCCCTGTCGCCAGACTGGGCGTGACAAGACGCCGCAACTGCGTTAGGTACGAAAACGTCGAGGGCCCGAAAGGCCCTGCCTGTCTGTGGGAGAGAGCAGCGGAATGCTGCCGCCGAAGGGGAAAACGCCCAAAATCTCTCAGGCAAACGTACCGTAGACAGGTCAGACACTCTGGAAAGTCGGGGCAAAATGCCCCGCGCCGAAGGTGTAAGCGTCGTCGACAGAGTTCCGGCGGTGCGAGTCTCTCAGGCTTCCGACAGAGGGGCACGACCATGCCGCATGCGCGGCGTGTTGTGCATCTTTGGAGGCAGCATGAGTGAAGGCGACACCTTGAAGCATCTTCCGCTCGAAAACCTGCATGCGGAGGCAGGCGCGCGTTTCGGCGCCTTCGCCGGCTGGCACATGCCGCTCACTTACCCTGCCGGCGTGATGAAGGAGCATCTTCACACCCGCGAGAAGGCCGGGCTTTTCGATATCTCCCACATGCAGCTTTTCGCGGTGGAAGGCGGTGACGCAGCCGCCTTTCTCTTCCGCGCCTGCCCCATGGACGCCGCGGCGCTCGGCGAGGGAAAGTCGAAATACACGCTGCTGCTTAACGAGCGCGCCGGCATCATCGACGACCTCATCGTCACCCGCCTGGCGCCAGAGCGCTTCATGGTGGTCGCCAATGCGGGCAACGCCGCCAAGGACGAGGCGCATCTGCGCGCCATCGCCAAGGATTTCAGCGTTCGGGTCGAGCCGCTGCAGCGTGTTTTCCTGGCCTTGCAGGGCCCGGCGGCGGAGGCCGTCCTCATCGGCGCCGGGCTGGACCTGAGCGACCTGACCTTCATGACCGCCGCCGAGCCGCTTGGGAACTGGTTCGCCACCCGCTCCGGCTACACCGGCGAGGATGGCTTCGAGATCGCGCTGCCGCCCGAGGAAGCGCCCGCATTTGTGGAAAAGATCCTGGCGGACGAGCGCGCCCAGTGGATCGGGCTTGCCGCGCGCGACAGCCTGCGGCTGGAGGCCGGCCTTTGCCTGCACGGCCAGGACATCGACGAAACGGCCGACCCGGCGAGCGCTGCGCTTCTTTGGGCAATCCCCAAGGGCCTGCGGGAGAACGGCAGTTTCGTTGGCGCGGACGCCCTGCGCCGCCTCCTGGCCGACGGCGCGAAGGAAAAGCGCGTGGGCCTCAAGCCCGAGGGACGCCAGCCCGTCCGCGCCAGTGCACCGCTGATCGATGAGACAGGCGCAGCGGTCGGCCGCGTCACCTCCGGCGGCTTCGGCCCCTCCGCCGGCCATCCCGTCGCCATGGGCTATGTGGAGAAATCCCTTGCCGAGATCGGCACGCACCTTTTCGCGGAGGTGCGCGGGAACCGCGTACCGATCGAGATCCACCCCCTGCCCTTCACGCCCCATCGCTATCGCAAAGGATAATCAGGCATGAGCAAGACCTATTTCACGGAAGATCACGAGTGGATCCGCGTCGAGGGCGATACGGCGACGGTCGGCATCACCGACTATGCGCAGGAGCAGCTCGGTGACCTCGTCTTCGTCGACCTGCCCGAAAACGGCCGCGCGCTTTCCAAGGGCGACACCGCGGTCGTGGTTGAATCGGTGAAGGCGGCTTCCGACGTCTATTCCCCGGCCGATGGTGAGGTGACGGACGTCAACGAGGCGCTGACCAGCGATCCGTCCCTCGTCAACACCGCACCCACGGGCGACGGTTGGCTGTGGAAGATGCGTCTTTCCGACCAGGGCCAGCTCGAAGGCCTGATGGACGAGGACGCCTATAAAGCAAGCATCGCTTAGGAACACTATATGTCGGATATGATACAACCCTTCTACGCACGCCATATCGGCCCGCGCGGCGAGGAAACGAAGGCCATGCTGGCCGCCCTCGGCGTACCGTCGTTGAAGACGCTGGTCAGCCAGGCCGTGCCCAACTCGATCCGCCTCGAGCGGCCGCTGGACTTGCCGGCGCCGGCAAGCGAGGCTGAGGCGCTCGCCGAGTTGCAGGCCTGCATGCGTGAGAACCGGGTACTGAAGAGCTTCATCGGCGCCGGCTATCACGGCTGTCACGTGCCGCCGGTGATCCAGCGCAACCTCTTCGAGAATCCGGCCTGGTACACGGCCTATACCCCCTACCAGTCGGAGATCAGCCAGGGGCGGCTGGAGATGCTGTTCCACTTTCAGACGCTGGTCACCGAGCTGACGGGCCTGCCCGTCGCCTCCGCCTCCCTGCTGGACGAGGGCTCGGCCACGGCGGAGGCGGTGGGGATCGCCTGGCGCCACCACCGCGGCAAGCGCAACCGGCTGGTGATCGCCGGTGCGCTCCACCCGCAGACCCGCAACGTGGTGGAAACCCGCGCCGAGCCGCTGGAACTGGAGAGCGCGACGGATGGGGTGGACGACGACACCTTCGCCGTCATCGTGCCCTGGGCCGACACCCACGGCGTCTACGGGGATCATTCCGACATTATCCGTGAGGCCAAGGCGAAGGACGCCATCGTCGTCTTCGTCGCCGACCCGCTGGGCCTGGTGATGAGCCGGACGCCCGCCGCCCTCGGGGCGGAGATCGCCGTCGGCTCGATGCAGCGCTTCGGCGTGCCGATGGGCTTCGGTGGGCCACACGCGGCCTATTGCGCCGTCTCCGACCGGCTAACGCGGCTCATGCCCGGCCGGCTCGTCGGCCAGTCGACCGACGCCCACGGCCGTCCCGGCTACCGGCTGGCGCTCCAGACACGCGAGCAGCACATCCGTCGCGACAAGGCGACCTCGAACATCTGCACCGCCCAGGCGCTGCTCGCCAACATGGCCGCCGCCTACGCCATCTGGCACGGCCCGGAAGGGCTGAAGGCGGTTGCCGCTCATGTCCACGGACTGGCTGCGCGCCTTCACACCGCTCTTCAGAAAGAAGGCCTGAAACTTGCCGGCGAAAGGATTTTCGATACCGTCACGGCCACGGTTCCCGGTCGGGCGGAGAAAATCGCCGCCGAGGCCGAGCAAACGGGCCGCCTGCTGCGCGTCATCGACGCCGACCGCGTCAGTGTCGCCTTCGACGAGGCCTCCACCGAGGCCGACCTGCAGGCGATCGCCGCACTGTTCGGCGTGTCCGTCCCCGGTGCGGCCGAGCCGATCACGCCGGCACCGGTGCGCGGCAAGGCTTTTCTCACGCAGCCCGTCTTTCAGGAGCATCGCTCGGAGACACAGATGATGCGCTTCCTGCGCCGCCTCGGCGACAAGGACCTAGCCCTCGACCGGGCGATGATCCCGCTTGGCTCCTGCACGATGAAGCTGAATGCCGCCGCGGAGATGATGCCGGTGAGTTGGCCCGAGGTCGCCGGCCTGCACCCCTTCGCCCCGGAAGGCCATACGGCAGGCTATCGCCGCATGATCGGGGAACTGGAAGGCTGGCTCGCCGAGATCACCGGCTTCGACGGCGTCTCGCTTCAGCCCAACGCCGGTAGCCAGGGCGAATATGCCGGGCTTCTGGCCATCCGCCGCTACCATCGCGAGCGCGGCGAGGGCGCGCGCGACGTCTGCCTCATCCCCTCCTCCGCCCACGGCACGAACCCTGCCTCCGCTTCCATGGCCGGCATGCGCGTCGTCGTCGTGCGCTGCACCGAAAGTGGCGACATCGACATGGAGGACCTGAAGGCCAAGGCCGCCGAGCATGGCGCGCGGCTCGCCGCCCTGATGATCACCTATCCCTCCACGCACGGCGTCTTCGAGGAAGGCGTGCGCGACATGTGCGCGGTGATCCATGACCATGGCGGGCAGGTCTATTTCGACGGCGCCAACTTGAATGCCCTCGTCGGCCTCGCCCGCCCGGGCGACCTCGGCGCCGACGTCTGCCACATGAACCTGCACAAGACTTTCTGCATCCCCCATGGCGGCGGCGGGCCGGGCGTTGGCCCGATCGGCGTCAAGGCACATCTGCGGCCCTTCCTGCCGGGCCACGAGGCGCTGGGCACGACCCATGCGGTGGCAAGTGCGCCCTTCGGCAGCGCCTCGATCCTGCCGATCACCTGGATGTATATCCGCATGATGGGCGCCGAAGGCCTCAAGCGGGCGACCGAAATGGCCATTCTCAACGCCAACTACGTCTCCGAGCGGCTGAAGGCGCACTATCCCGTGCTCTACAAGGGCCGCAACGACCGGGTGGCGCATGAATGCATCCTCGACACGCGCGTCCTGAAAGACCGTGCCGGGATCACGGTGGAGGACGTGGCCAAGCGCCTCATCGACTACGGCTTCCACGCACCCACCATGTCGTGGCCGGTGGCCGGCACCTTGATGATGGAGCCGACGGAATCGGAGCCGAAGAGCGAGCTCGACCGCTTCTGCGACGCCATGATCTCCATCGCCCGCGAAGCCGAGCGCGTGGAAAAGGGCGAATGGCCGAAGGACGACAATCCGCTCGTCAACGCCCCACACACGGCTAGCGAATTGATGGCCGATGAGTGGTCGCACCCTTATTCGCGCGCCGAGGCCGCCTTCCCCACGGGCAGCATGGAAGCCGGCTCGAAATACTGGCCGCCGGTCTCGCGCGTCGACAATGTCGCCGGCGACCGCAACCTCGTCTGCTCCTGCCCGCCGATGGAGGCACTGGCGAGCTGAGGCTGACCGTAGCCGCCATAATGACCGCATGCGGGCGGGCGATCGCGTTTGAACAATGGGGCGAGGGGCACTGTCCTCTCCCCCGTCATCCCGGCCAAGCGGCGAAGCCGCCGAGCCGGGACCCATTAAGAGGCGCGGCCGTTCTCCGCAGAAAGCGCCGCCGGTTCCTGAACACAACCGGGACGAGCACCGGGCCGTGCTCCATGATCTTGCGACCAATAGGCCCCGGATAAGCCTCGGCTTTCCGGGGTAACGGCGCGGTTGTCGCCGAGGCGGCAAAAATTCCTGCAGATGCGATTGCCCTGCTTTCGCGGGCGGGCGAAAATGGCGGAGACTGTCGCCGCCGAATGCCGGGGCCGGCCGCCGATGGTGATTGACATCACATAAAGACTTCTTTATATCTTTATTCTTCACATTCTGAAGACTGAATCCCGTCCCGAAAGGCGGTCGCTCATGCAAAATCCCATCGATGCGCTGATTGCTGAAAAGGGCGTACTGCTCGCCGACGGCGCAACGGGCACCAATCTCTTCGCCATGGGTCTGCAGTCGGGCGAAGCGCCGGAGCTCTGGAACGAGGAAGCGCCGGAAAAGATCGAGGCGCTGCACCAGGGTTTCGTCGACGCCGGGTCGGACATCATCCTCACCAATTCCTTCGGCGGCACGCGCCACCGGCTGAAGCTGCACAACGCGCAGGACCGCGTTCACGCGCTCAACAGGAAAGCCGCCGAGATCGCCTGCGCCGTGGCGGCGAAGGCCGGCCGGCGCGTCATCGTCGCAGGCTCGGTCGGCCCCACGGGCGAACTCCTGCAGCCCCTCGGCGCGCTTACCTATGAAGACGCGGTGGAGGCGTTTGCCGAGCAGATCGAGGGGTTGAAGGCCGGCGGCGCGGAAGTCGCCTGGATCGAGACCATGTCGGCCCCCGACGAGATCCGCGCGGCGGCGGAGGCCGCCATCCGCGTAGGGCTCCCCTACACCTATACCGGATCCTTCGACACCGCCGGCCGCACCATGATGGGCCTCGCGCCGAAGGACATACACGGGGTCGCCGACGATCTTGCCGAAAGACCGCTGGCCGTGGGCGCCAATTGCGGCGTCGGCGCACCCGATATCCTGGCCGCGCTCCTCGATATGACCGAAGCACGGCCGGACGCCACCATCGTCGTGAAAGGCAATTGCGGCATCCCGGAGTTCCACGGGTCGGAAATCCATTATTCCGGCACGCCCGAACTTATGGCCGATTATGTGCGCCTCGCCGTCGACGGCGGAGCCAGGATCATCGGCGGCTGCTGCGGCACCTCGTTCGCCCATCTGGCGGCGATGCGCAAGGCGCTCGACGAACACGAGAAGGCCGAACGCCCGGACATCACCGGGATCGAGGCGCGCGTCGGGCCCATGCGCAACAAGGCCGCGGCCCAAAGCGGCGCCGGCAGCGTCGGCCCGGGACGCCGGGAGCGCCGCCGCACGCGCGCCTGACCTCCCCCGAAAGCAGACGAGTTAAGGCCGGTCGTCTCGCGCCGTTGTCCGGAATGATGCCCGTGGAGATGAACGCAGTTCATCCCATCCTGCGGTCCCGAGCCCTGACGGCCTCAGGTCGAGATCGGATTGCGGCTGTCGGCGAGGATGCGTCCGCCGATGCCGACGAAGCACACGCCCGCCACCCGTTCGATCCAGTGCCGGGCATGGCCGAACGATCGGATCACCGGTGCGGAGGACATGCACAGGCTGACGAAGGAATACCAGACAAGCGCGGTCGCCATGACCAGCCCGACCATGACGATCATGACCCAGGCGGGCGTCTCGGCCGTGACGGCGGTGGCGAAGACGCTGGCGAACAGCACGATCGCCTTGGGATTGGTGAGCGTGACGGCAAAGCCGAAGAAGAACGCGTTGGCCCGTGATGTCTGATCGCCCTCGTCCACGGTGATCTGCTCCGGCGTGGAGAGGATCAGGCGCACGCCGAGATAGATGAGATAGAGCCCGCCCGCCAGTCGTATCGCCCAGGCGACCCACTGGTACTGGGCCAGGATCGCGGAGAGGCCGAGCAGGCTGAGCGCGGCATAGAAGCCCAGCCCCAGCGTCACCCCGGCGGTGGTCAGAAGCCCGGCCGTCGTCCCCCTGCTCATCGACGAGCGCACCACGGCGACGAAATCGGGCCCGGGCAGGATCAGGGCGGGAATGAAGATGGCGAAGACACTGATCAACAGGACGGCGGGTTCCACGGCGCGCTCCTCGAGACATTCCGCTCGGAGAGCGAACTAGACCACCGCCGCAGCCGGTTTGCAACGCCCCGCCAAGACGCCCTGCATCCCTGCATCTCCCGAAATCCGGTGAAGCGCGGGACTTGCGCATTGAAGCGTACGCCGGCTTCGCCTATCACAGCACGCCGTCGGACCACATTCATGCAACGCGTCTGATTGCCCTCGCGGTCGGGAAACGAACCGAACGGAACCGGAACGGCCTTCGCTTCGCCATGAATTCCATGGCAGAATCACGGCTGATTCGGGGGTTTAGGAAGCACAATTCATATGGACGAAACCAACGATCTCTTTTCCGGGCTCGCCTCCAGTGCACAACGCGTGAAGCAGCCCGAACCCGCCGCTGCCGAGCGCAAGCCGTCGCATCCTGCGGCCGTCCCGGCCGGAGATGGCGGCTACAGCGCCGCGGATATCGAGGTACTGGAGGGGCTGGAGCCGGTGCGCCGGCGCCCGGGCATGTATATCGGCGGCACGGACGCCAAGGCCCTGCATCATCTCTTCGCCGAGGTGATCGACAACTCCATGGATGAGGCGGTGGCCGGTCACGCCTCCTTCATCGAGGTCGAGCTCGAAGCGGACGGCTTCCTGACCGTCACCGACAACGGGCGCGGAATTCCCATCGATCCGCATCCGAAATTCAAGGACAAGTCCGCACTCGAAGTCATCATGACCACGCTGCACGCCGGCGGCAAATTCGATTCCAAGGTTTACGAGACCTCCGGCGGTCTGCACGGCGTCGGCGTGTCGGTGGTCAACGCGCTGTCGGAGACACTCGAGGTAGAGGTCGCGCGCAATCGCCAACTCTACCGCCAGCGCTTTGCCCGCGGCGCGGCCCAGGGCAAGATCGAAAATCTCGGCGAGGTTCACAACCGGCGCGGCACGCGCGTGCGCTTCAAGCCGGATGCCGAGATATTTGGCGCCGGCGCGACATTCTCGCCCGACCGCCTCTACCGCATGGCCCGCTCCAAGGCCTATCTCTTCGGCGGTGTGGAAATCCGCTGGAATTGCGCGCCGTCCCTCCTGAAGGAGAAGGACGAGACGCCGGAGAAGGCCACCTTCCATTTCCCCGGCGGCCTCAAGGACTTCCTCGCCGCCTCGCTCGACGGCGAGTTCCAGGTCACCAAGGAGGTTTTCTCCGGTGGCAATGAAAAGCGCGGCGGCCACGGCGCGGTGGAGTGGGCCGTCACCTGGTATGGCGGCGACGCCTTCCTCAACTCCTACTGCAACACCGTGCCCACACCCGAGGGCGGCACCCACGAGGCCGGCTTCCGCAACGCGCTGGTGAAGGGTTTGCGCGGCTATGCCGAACTGACCGGCAGCAAGCGCGGCGCCATCATCACGGCAGAGGACGTGATGATCTCGGCCGCCGGCATGCTGTCGGTGTTCGTGCGCGAGCCGGAATTCGTCGGCCAGACCAAAGACAAGCTGGCCACCGCCGCGGCGATGCGCATCGTCGAGAACGCCGTGCGAGACCCCTTCGACCACTGGCTCGCCGATAACCCGGCCGAAGCCTCGAAGCTTCTCGACTGGGTGATCGCGCGCGCCGACGAGCGGCTGCGCCGCCGGCAGGAGCGCGAGGTGAGCCGCAAGAGCGCGGTGCGCAAG
>NZ_JBHSUM010000022.1:0-44686 GCF_042660605.1 Nitratireductor sp. GCM10026969 | reverse complement strand
AGGGCGCCTGTACATCGACGGCGGCGACCCGTTGCGCGTGATCCCGCTGGACGATTGACCGTCGGCCGGAGAGGCGCCGCCACGGGACGGCGCCCGCGGTTCATGCCGGTTCGACGATCGGGACGACCGTGCGCCGGCGGATGCCATGCGTGCGCACCGTGCTGTCGACGTGCCATTCCATGAGCGTGTTCAAGAGCGCCTGCTTGACCGCCGTCGCCTCGGGCTCGTCCCAGAGATTGCGCCGCTCGTGCGGGTCGTTCTCGAGGTCGAACAGTTGCCCGTACCGTTCCCCCGCGAAGTGGACGAGCTTGTGGGTGCGCGAGCGGACCATGGTCAGGTAGTCGGCACCGGTGAAGTTCACGTCGCCGCCCTGTTCGCAGAAGACATGGTCGCGCCCGGCGAAGTCCGCCCCTTCCAGCGCCGGATTGAGCGACATCGCCTCGTAGGACTCCTCCAGCGGCGCACCCGCCCATTCCAGGATCGTCGGCCCCAGGTCGAAGAGTTGCACCATTTCCTCGACCGTACGCCCACCCTGGAAGCGCTCGGGCGCGCTGACGATCAGCGGCACGCGCGTGACCTCCTCATAAGGGGCCCATTTCTGGCTCAAGCCGTGATCGCCCAGGCAATCGCCGTGATCGGAGGTGAAGACGATGATGGCATTGTCGAGCCGCCCCGCCTCTTCCAGCGCGTCGAGGATCTCGCCCACCTCACGGTCGATCATCTCCACATTGGCGTAGTAGTAGGCGCGCAGACGGTGGAGCTGCTCGCGGGAGGGGTTGAGGTCCCAGGCGACCGAATCATGGTCAACGTCCACGTCGTGATGCCGCTTTTCCACGAAGGGCGGCGGCAACTGCCGAAGCTCCTCGTCGTCGACCTGCGGCAGCGGCACGTCGCGCTTCATGTATTTGTCGGCGTAGTCGGGGGTCGGATCATAGGGCGGGTGCGGGCCGGGAAACCCGACGACGAGGAACAGCGGCTTTTCGAGCGGCTTCGTCTTGAGCCACCACTTCGTCATCCCGCCCACGAAATTGTCCGATTGCAGATGCGGCGGCAGATCCCAGGTGAAGGCGCCCAGCCGCGACTTGTAGTCGGGGCGCTTGCGGTATTCCTCGCGCTGCTGCTTCTTCAGCCCGTGGGCGGCGAGCGCCTTGTCCCATTCGTCGAAGAACCAGCGGCCCTCGTAGTAGCGGTCCTTGTTCTCCACCACGTAGCGCTCGTCGAAACCGGCCGGCGCGTCATAGGGGATGGTGTGCATCTTGCCGATATTGACCGTGTGGTAGCCCGCTTCGCGCAGCTTCGACACCCAGGTCCGGCTCCAGGCCTGCCCGTTGGCAAGCACGCCCGTGGTGTGCGGGTAATAACCCGAAAACAGGCTGGCGCGGCATGGCACGCAGCTCGGCGCGGTGACATGGCAATTGCTGAAGCTCACGCCGCGCGCGACCAGCCGGTCGATATTCGGCGTGTCCATGTGCTCAGCACCGAGGGCACGGATCGTGTCGTATCGCTGCTGGTCGGTGACGATCATCACGATATCGGGCTTCTGGGGCATTTTTTCTCCTTCTTGTTTGGCATGCCGGTGCGGACGAGCCGCAGGCACTACAGGCTCAGGTCGAAAAAGCGCTCGGCAAGAACGTCGATGTGCGCGCACATGGCGGTGCGGGCGACTTCCGGCAGGCGCCGCCGCATCGCCTTGTAGATCGCCTTGTGATCCTCGATGGAACGACGGCGGTTGGCCGGATGCCTGGTCTTGTCGTACCAGCGGTCCCAGAGCGAGCTTTCGCGCATCTTCCACAGATGCGCGACATAGCTCTCGATGACGCTGTTTCCCGCCGCCCGCGCGATCAGCATGTGAAACTCCACATCCGCCCTGTCGAATCGCGGTATGTCGTCGACGCGTGCTTCCATGCGCTCGATGCAATCGAAGATCGCCGCAAGCTGGTCCTCGGTCGCCCGCTGCGCGGCGCGGAAGGCCGATTCTCCCTCCACCACGCGGCGTGCTTCCAGGACCTCCCATGGGCCGACCTCCTCCACCGCGAGGAGGTCGCCGCGGTCGCGCTCGCGCATGTTCTCCGGCAGCACGAAAACCCCCGCCCCGAGGCGGATCTCCACGAAGCGCATGATCTCGAGCGCAAGCAGGGCCTCGCGCACGGTCGTCCGGCTGACCTCCAGCGTCGCAGCCAGCTCACGCTCCGGCGGCAGCCGGTCTCCGGTCTTGAAGACGCCGGAATTGATGCTGTCGGCCAGATGCTGGGCGATCTGCAGATAGCGGCGACCGCCGGACGGAAGCTCAAGCACGCTCATTCTTCAAAACTCCCTGCCGATTGCGAATCCGCGCCAAGAAGACCGGCCAGAACATCGTCAGCACGGCGAGCGCGAGAAAAAGCAGCGCATAGGGGCGCTGGAGAATTTCCCAGAAGTTCCCGTCGGACATCATAAGCGATGCGCGCAACTGCTCCTCGGCGATGGGGCTCAGGACGAAACCGATGACGAACGGTCCGAGGGGAACACGCGCGGCTTCCAGCCCGAGGCCGATGACGCCGAAGGCGATCATCACCCACACGTCGACGAAACTGCCGTTGATGGCATACGAGCCGACGACGCAGAAGATCAGGATCGGCCCCAGAAGCCCCGCGCGCGGGATCTGCGCCACCCGGGCGATATATTTCACCGCGCCCCACATCAGCACGAGCATGATGAGGTTGGCCACGAGATAGGCGGCGATGATGCCGTAGGCGATCTCGGGCGCGTTCTGGAACAGGAGCGGACCGGGCTGCAGATTGTGGATGGTCAGCGCGCCGATCAGGATCGCTTCGGTAACGCTGCCCGGAATGCCCATGGTGATGAGCGGTATGAGCGCCCCGCCGATGGAGGCGTTGTTGGCACACTCTCCGGCCACCACGCCGGGCTCATAGCCGGTGCCGAACCGCTCGGGCTCACGCGAGACCTGCTTGGCGGTGGTATAGGCCATAAGCGCCGCGATGTTCGCCCCGATGCCTGGCAGCAGGCCGATCCACGTGCCGATGACCGACGAGCGCAGCATATTGAGACCGTGCATCTTCGCGTCCGACCAGTGGACCGGCAGACGCGATTTCGGCAGCGCCGGCTTTTTCTTCGACACCGGCGCGGCGGCGTCGCGCAGGATCTGGCTGATGGCGAAGGCGCCGATCAGTACCGGCAGGAGCCCGAAACCCGACAGCAGAATGTCCTGGTCGAAAGTGAGCCTGGACTGGCCGGTGGAACTGTCGATGCCGGGCAGCGCGAAGGCCATTCCGAGCACGGCTGCCAGCAGCCCTTTCACCATGGAGCTGTGGGCGAGCGCGGCGAGCATGACCAGGGCCATGAGCACCAGCGTGAAATACTCCCACGGCCCGAACTGGAGCGCAAAACGGGCAAGGGCCGGCGACATGCCGGCGAGAAACATCCAAGAGATGATGCCGCCCACGACCGAGGCGAGGATCCCCAGGGCAAGCGCGCGCTCGGCCCTGTTGTCGCACGCCATCGGATAGCCGTCGAAGGTCGTGACGATCGATGCGGGCGTTCCGGGCATCCGCAGCAGAATGGCAGTGATCAGACTGCCGGAAATGCCGCCGACATACTCTCCGATCAGGAGCGTGACGGCGCTGACCGGATCCATGTGGAAGGTCAAAGGCAGGGTCAGCGCGATCAGCATGGAGGCCGTCAGGCCCGGTATGGCGCCGACGACGATGCCGAGCGCGGTGCCGGCGAACAGGAACGCCAAGTTCGGCCAAGTGAACAGGAGGATGAAGGCGTCGCCCATTTCAGCCGAAATCCACATAAAGGAAATGGGTGAAGACGTAGCCGAGCGCGAGAGCGAGCCCGAGTCCGATGGCGCCGAACAGCAGGCCCGTGCGCAGGTCGGCCCTGTGAAGGACGAGCCCGCTCACCATCATCATGGCGGTGGTGGCCGGCACGAAGGGCGCATGGGCGAAATCGAGCGCGCCGACATAGACGACCAGCGCGACCAGGATCAAAAGACCGCGCAACGGGCTCGCCGCCGAGGTCACGTCCTCGTCCGGCATGGCGGCGTCTTCGTCGTCGGATGATTTCCGGTGCAGCACCGCGCGGCCGGCGATGATGGCGCTGAAGATCAGCATGAGAACCGCCAATGCCCTTGGCAGGGCAGCCGAGCCCAGTGGATCGAAGCGCGGCGGCGGCAGGGACGCGGCGCCGTAAAGCAGCACCACCGCCACGATTGCGACCAGGCCCGCAAGGACGAGGTCCGCCGTCATCTCCCGGCTCTGTCTGCGCGAACGTTCCATTGCGCCACTCCCAACGGTCCCGACGCGAAGACTGCCCCTGCCCGCCTCGGCCTCGCCTCCGGTCTACTGGATGGTTGCCGCCACGTCCTCGAGTTGGTCGAGCGTCTCCCGGGCGTCGTCCATCGCCGCCCCGCCGTCCATCCAGTACGGCTCGAGCGTGTTGTTGCGGAAGTATTCGACGATCTCGGGATCGGCGATTGCCCTTTCCAACGCGCCGGCCAGGACGTCCATGGCCTCGTCGGGCGTGCCGGCCGGGGCCAGCCACCAGTTCGGGTTGGCCCAGGTGACGTCGTAGCCGAGTTCAGTGGCGGTCGGCACGTCGGGCAGATCGGGAAGGCGCTCGCGGCCGAAATAGACGAGGGCCTTCAGCCCATCGCCCTGCGCCAGGAACTCGGAAGCGGCGAACAGGGCGATATCGGCATTGCCGCCAAGCAGGAGACGCAGGCGGTCGGCACCGCTGTTGGCGGTCACGTAGCGCGTTTCGAACCCGGCCTCATTGGCTAGCATGGCGCCCACGAAATGGGGAATCGTGCCGATACCGACGGCCTCCACCAGACTGCGCGGCTCCTCCTTCAGATGCGCGATCAGTTCATCCAGCGTGTCGAAGGGCGCATCCTCGCGCACCGCCCAGACCGGGCTGCCGCCGCCGGTGTAGCCGATGGACTTGAAGTCATCCAGGCCGAAATTGCCCAGATCCATCGCTGCGGCGATCAGAAGCTGGTGATGCCAGTGCACGATGGTGTGACCGTCGGCATCCTCGCGCTGCATCTGGTTGACGGCATTGGCGCCAGCGCCGCCATCAACATTGACGACCGCCATGGCCTCGTCGAGCCAGCCCTTCTCCTGGATCTTCTCCGCAATGAGCCGCGCCACGACATCGGTGCGCCCGCCCGGCTTGAACGGCACGATGACCTTGACCGGCTTCGACGGAAATTCCTGCGCCGAGACCGCGCCCGATGATATTGGACCGACCAATCCGAAAGCGCCCGCCGCCATAGCGAGAAGCGCCAACGACCGCGCGGAACGCCAGATCCAATGGAAACTATGTCCATATGCCATGAAAACTCCTCCCTTTCAGCGCCATTCAACTTGCCTCGAATGGCCCAACCACTATACTAGTCATATCCTTATTGTCTAGACCAGTCGAGCAGCATGCACTGATCGCGGGAGGAGCCCATGGACGAACGTCCGGACATCGTCATGGTCATGACCGACCAGCATGCCGCGCGTATCCTGGGGTGCGCCGGCGACGGGATCGCCGAGACACCCAATCTGGACCGACTGGCCAGCCAGGGCACACGGTTCGAGAACTGCTATTGCCCTTCCCCGCTCTGCGTTCCCTCGCGCATGGCGTTCTTGAGCGGCCTCGAGCCGCATCGCTCCGGCGTATTCACCAATGACGACTATCTCGCTTCGGACATCCCGACCATCGCTCACGCGCTCGGCGCGGCGGGCTATGACTGCCGGCTGGTGGGGCGCATGCATTTCTACGGCCCCGATCAGTTGCACGGCTTCGGCGCGCGACCCGTCGGCGACATCGGCGCGAGTTTTCCCGGCGCGCCGCCGCCGGACATCGGTCCGCTGACGAAGGGGCGCGGCAACAGGGGGCCGGAACTGGAGCATTCCGGCGCCGGCGAGACATCCTATCAGGCCTATGACAAGGCGGTGGCCGAACAGGCGATCGAGACCTTGCATGCGCTTGCCGGACAGCGCCGACGCTCCGGCAAGCCCTTCTTCCTGCTGGTGAGCTTCTTCTGCCCCCATCCACCCTATATCGCCCGGCGTGCCGACTACGACGTCTTCGACGGCCGCGTGCCGCCGCCGGCCCTCGGCGCGCCGGAGACGGATCACCCGGCGATCGCTGCCTGGCGGGAAGCCGGCGGCATCGACGCCGTCTCGGCCCAGGCGACGCAAAGAAGCCGTACTGCCTATTACGGCCTGGTGCGCATGATTGACCGCCTGTGCGGCCGGCTTTTCGACGCCATCGATACGCTCGGCCTCGACAATGCCGTGACCATCTACGCCTCCGACCACGGAGAATGTCTGGGGGAGCGCGGATTGTGGTGGAAAAGCGTCATGTACGACCAAAGCGCGAAAGTGCCGCTGGTGATCCGCGCGCCCGACATGCCCCCGGACATGGTGGACGGGCGCGTGACCAATCTCATCGATCTTTCGGCGACGATCCTGGGCTGGGCCGAAGCCCCTGCCCTGCCGCAACACGCCGGACGCGACCTGCGAAGGTCTGTGGGGTGGAAGAACGAGACCTATAGCGCTTATTATGGCGGGCTCATGAATATCAGCCTTCCTCCCTTGCGTCATCGCATGGTCCGCACGGACCGGTATAAACTCATCTGGTTCGATGGCGAGGAGCCGATGCTGTTCGATCTCGAGGCGGATCCGCTCGAACAGAATGATCTGGCGGACGACCCCACCTGCGCGGCGACCGTTTCGGCGCTTGGACGGAAGATGCTCGAGGGCTGGGATCCGGCAGAGATCGCCACGCGCCAGGATCTTAATCGGGCGCGGGCTCGTGTGATCCGCCAATGGGTTCGCGCCACGCGGCCACAAGAGCCGGCGCGGTGGCTCGATCCGCATCCGGGACGCAACCGCTATGAGTGAATGCGCGGAAAGAACAAAACGCTGCTGTCCCTCCGTCTCGCGCTCCGGGACCGTTCCTGCGGCACAAACGGCCGTTGCGGCCGGCGCCCGCACCGAGACCCCTCCAGCGCGGCTCATTTCCATCAAGGGCGGCACCGCGGTGACGGGGACGAACACGCCTCTTCTGCGCCAGGACGGCGAGGGCCCCGCGCGGACACATCGCCTGCGCCCTTATCGGATCGATCCCCACGCGGTGACCAACGCCTGGTTCAAACGCTTCATCGAGGCGACCGGCTACCGCACGGACGCGGAGCGTTTCGGCTGGTCTCTGGTCTTTTATGCGTTCGTGCCGGAGGGCACGGAGGTTCAAAGCGTCGTCGAAACGCCGTGGTGGCTCAAGGTGCAGGGCGCGGACTGGGCGCATCCTTCCGGCCCGCAATCGTCGCTCGACGGGCTGGAGGATCATCCCGTCACGCACGTCTCGTGGCGCGACGCGACGGCATTTGCCGAATGGGCCGGCGGACGCCTGCCCACCGAAGCCGAGTGGGAGCATGCCGCACGCGGCGGCCTGCAGAATGCGATATTCCCCTGGGGCGAGACCGAGCCGACGGACGAGGCGCCATTGTGCAATATCTGGCAGGGGCGCTTCCCTCACGACAACACCCTGGCCGACGGCTATTTCGCAACGGCACCCGTCGACAGCTTCGCGCCGAACACCAACGGCCTCTACAATATGGCCGGCAATGTCTGGGAATGGTGCGCGGACGCCTTCCGCATCCGCTCGGTCGGGGGCCGCGCGCGCCAGGCCGACCGCGCGGCGGCAGCGCAAGGCATGAAGCTGCTCAAGGGCGGCTCCTACCTTTGCCACAAGTCCTACTGCTACCGCTATCGGATCGCCGCACGCACCAGCGCCAGCGCCGACAGCTCGACCGGCCACATGGGCTTCCGGCTGGTTTTCGACGGTTAGAGGGACACCGGTTTACCGTTGGCGTCATCGCCCGGCGGAGGCGACCTTCTCTTTCCAGAGTTTTGCGTAGCGGCGCAACGCCTCGTCCTCGCCGGTTGGGCCGATGGTCGCGGATGGCGGAGCGGTGCCGGGCATACCCGCCAACAAGGCCACGCCCAGGCTCGTGCCCGTCCCCCCACCGTCCTGAACCGCCACCGGGCGCCCCGTCGTGGCCGACAGCATCGACAGATAGGGACGGTTCGTAGCGAACGGGCCTTCGACAACGGTTTGGCCCCGCGCGCCGACAAGATCCAGACAGGTGACCGTCATCAGCGCAAGATAGAACGAGGCGGCAACGAAGCGCCGGCCTTCGGCGGGCTCCGTGCCGCTCCAACCGCCTTGCCTGTCGGGATAAGGGCCTGTGCCGCCCTCTACCGAGGGGAGCAACATGACCGCTTCCGACAGCACGGCATGAAGGTCGTTCTCCCGCCAGTCCTTGCCCGCACCGTCCATGACACGTTCGAACTCCCGGCCGCCCATGAACCGGGCGGAGGGCACCGGGTCACCATGGGCATTCACGTTGATCAGCGTGTCACGCGCGGGATCGAGCGGCAGATCGCCGCCACCCACCGCCATGGCGATCACCCAGGTACCGGTCGACACGACGGCAAAGGGCTGCTCCCGCATGAGGAGATGGGGCAGGAGCGAGGCGTTCGAGTCGTGGATTCCGCACGCGACCGGGGTTGCCGGGTCGAGCCCGGTCCGGCGGGCGACGTCGGGCAGGATCGGCCCGAGCACCGCATCCGCGCGGCGCAGTGGCGGAAAGAGCGCGCGCCAGACCATTCGGTCGACCAGCGACGCATAATCCCGCTTCCTCGGGTTCCAGAGATCGGTATGGCAGCCCAGCGACGTAACCTCGCCTGCGGCGATCCCGGTGAGCCTGTAGCCCCAGAACTGCGGATAGGTAAGCACCGCTTCCACCCGGCCGAACGCGTCCGGGAATGTCCGCTCAAGCCAGAAGAGCTGCGCACCGACGTTCAAGCCGTTCGGCAGCTTCGGCGATCCAGTCTCCGCGAATGGGGACCGGACCGTCTCATACTCCTCGCGCAGACCGTCGGGACCATCATGCTCATAGTCGAGAACCGGCAGGACAAGGTCGCCGGCGGCACCGACGAGCGCCGCCGTCGCACCGTGCGTGGTGAGCGAAATCGCATCGAGGGGATGTTCGCGGCCGAGCGCGGAAAGGCCGTCGAGGATGAAGGACCACAAGGCTTCGATATCGTGGTGCGGATAGGGGCCGCCGGCCAGCGGCCGGTTCGGCGTCTTGCGCACGGCGACCTCGCAAAGGTCTTCGAGGTCGACCAGCGCCAGCTTGGCGTTGGTCTTGCCGATGTCGATGACGACGACGTGGCGGATATCAGCCATCCTCAATCCATGTGGAAGACGGTTTCGAGCGGCACGACGACCGGCTCGTTGTCGGGCTTGGTCTCCATGATGTCGGCCATATGCGCCCACCAGCGCTGCATCACCGGGTGGCTCGGCAGATCGTCCATGGTGTGGCCGTCGGCGCGCCACAGCACGCCGAAGAGCGTCCCGGTCTCCTCGTCGAGGTGGATGGAATAGTCGGAAATGCCGGCCCGCTTCAGGAGCGCCACCAGCTCGGGCCAGATGGCGTCGTGCCGGCGCCTGTATTCGTCCTTCATGCCGGGATTGAGCTTCATCCTGAAGGCATATTTCTCGGGCATCAGCCGCTCCGCGCCGCCTTCAGGCGGTTCCACAGGATCGGTAAGGCGATCACGGTGATCAGAAGCAGCCCGGTGAAGATCGACATGACGATACCGGGCACGTTGAGGAGACCGAGGCCGAAGGTCACCAACCCCATGATGAAGGCGGCGAGCACCACGCCGATGATGGAACCCGCGCCGCCGAGAATGCTCACCCCGCCCAGCACCACCATGGTGATGACCTCGAGCTCATATCCGAAGGCGATGGAAGGCCGGGTCGAGGCGAGGCGCGAAGTGATCAGCACCGCCGCCACGCCGGCCATCAGGCCGGTCAGGCAGAAAAGGATGAACTTCACCCGCTCCACGCGGATGCCGGAGAAGGCGGCGGCGACGCGGTTGTTGCCGATGGCGAAGACCGCGCGGCCGAAGCTGGTGCGGTGAAGCAGGAACCAGAAGACGACGGCAGCAACCAGGAACAGGACGAACTCGAAGGAGACTACCCACCAGACGTAACCCTGGCCGAAGAAGCCGAAGCTTTGTGGATAGCCCTTGTAGGCCTGGTCGCCGAGGATGATGTAGGCGATGCCGCGGAAGAGGCTCATCGTGCCGATCGTGACGACGATGGACGGCAGGCCGAGCCGCGTCACGAGTAGCCCGTTGAAGGCGCCGCAGGCAAGGCCTGTCCCCAGGCCGATCAGCACCAGGGCGGGCGTGTCGAAGCCCGCCTGCACGGCCATGCCCATGAGCGTCGAGGCGAACGTGATGATCGCCGCCACCGACAGGTCGATCTCGCCGGAGATGATGAGCAGCGCCATGGCGAGCGCGATCAGCCCTTTCTCGACGAAATTGAAGGTCAGGTCCGACAGCGACCATGCATTCAGGAAATAGGGCGAGGCGAGGCTGTTGATGACGAAGATCGCAACGGCGATCAAAACCAGGAGCATCTCCCAGCTGAAGAGAGCCGCTGCCAGTGGCCGGTCGAGCCGGTCTGGGATGTGGCGCCGCGCCTTGGTCAGGTCCGTCGTCGTCATGCCGTTGCCGCCCTCCTGAGGATGATGCGCCCTTTCTTGCATTCGCCACGGGCGTTGAGAACGACGGCGAGCAGGATCGCCGCGCCCGAGATGGCGAGCTGCCAGAAGGGCGAGATGTTGATGACGGGAAGCGCGTTGTTGATGATGCCGAGGAACAGCGCGCCCATCACCGCGCCCGCCACGCTGCCGATGCCGCCGGCAATCGAGATACCGCCGATCACGCAGGCCGCCACGATGGTGAGCTCGTAGCCGCTCGCCACTTCCACCGAGGCGATCACGTAGCGCGAGATCCACAGATAGCCGCACAGCCCCGAGACGAGCCCGGAGATCACGAAGGCGATAAACTTCGTGCGGCCGACGTCGATGCCCGTATAGACGGCGGCCGTCGGGTTGACGCCGATCGCATAGATGGCACGGCCGAGCGGCGTGCGGGTCATCAAGAGGTAAAAGACGGCGATCGCAGCGATCGCGAACCACGACAGTACCGGCAGGCCGAGGATCGTCCCGCGCTGGAGATTGATGAAGGCTTCGCTCATTTGGTCGGCGTTGACCCAGGCGCCGCCGGAGACCACGAAGGCGGCGCCGCGGAAGACCGTCAGCGTGCCCAGCGTGACGACGATGGGCGGTATGCCCAGAAGCCAGACGAGCAGGCCGTTGAAGGCGCCGAGTGCCGCGCCGATCAGCATGGCGAGCGCGATCAGAATCGCCACCGGGATTTCGGGAAAGGCGGCGTTCGTCATGGCCACAACCATGCCGGTGAAGGCGAGGTTGGAGGCCATGGACAGATCGATGGAGCGCGTCAGGATCACCGCCATCTGGCCGAGCGCCAGGATGATCAGGATCGAGGTGTCGTTGAAAACCCTCAAGAGGTTGCCCGGCGCCGCGAAAGCCGGAAAGCGCGTGGCGATCAGCCCGATCAGAAGCACGATCGCGGCCAGGAGCCAGATCTCGCGATTTTTCAAAAGCGTCCTCATGCGGCGATCCCCGCGGCTGCCCGCACCAGCGTCTCGGCGTCGAGTCCGTCATTGTCCAAGATGGTGGCGATCCGGCCCTCGCGCATGACGACGATGCGATCCGACATGCCGAGCACCTCCGGCAGCTCGGAAGAGACCATGATCACCGACAGCCCGCCTGCGACCAGTTCCGCCATGAAGGCGTGGACGGCGGCCTTGGAGCCGATGTCGATGCCCTTGGTCGGCTCGTCGAGGATGATCACCTTCGGCTCGGTCGCCAGCCATTTGGCGATCACCACCTTCTGCTGGTTGCCACCCGAAAGCGTGCCGACATCCTGGGAAAGCGAGGCTGCACGCAGGTCGAGCCTTTCGGCATAGATGCGGGCAAGGCGGAACTCCTCCGCCAGCCGCAGAACGCCGTGCTTCGAAGTCCGCTTCAGCGAGGGCAGCGAGATGTTCTGGAAGATCGGCAGGCCGATCACCACGCCCTGGCTGCCGCGCTCCTCCGGCACATAGGCGATGCCGGAGGCGACGGCGTCGGCGGCCGATTTCGGCGCTATTGTGCTGCCGGCGAGCGTCATCGTGCCGGCACTCACAGGCGTCATGCCGGCGATCGCCTGCATGACCTCGCTGCGCCCGGCGCCGACGAGACCGTAGAAGCCGAGGATCTCGCCCTTTCGCAATTCAAAGCTGATGTCGTCGAATTCGGTCGGGTGCGAGAGCCCGGAAACTTTGAGCAGCGGGCCGCCGATCGTCGGCTTGCGCTCGGGAAAGATGGTGTCGACCGCACGGCCCACCATCATGCGCACGATCTGCCGCTGATCGGTCTCGGCCAACAGGCCCTCGCCCACCATCTCGCCGTCGCGGAAGACGGTGTAGCGGTCGGCGATGCGCTCGATCTCGTCGAACTTGTGGCTGATGAAGAGGATCGCCTTGCCTTCCTCCTTGAGGAACTCGATCAGGAGGAAGAGCTCTTCGATCTCCTTTGCCGAAAGGGCGGCCGTCGGCTCATCCATGATGACGATCTGCGCGTCGATCGACATGGCGCGCCCGACGGCGACCAGATGCTTGTTGGCGATGCCGAGGTCGCGCAGCCGCGCGGTCGGATCGATGTGC
The DNA here is from genome assembly GCF_042660605.1 of Nitratireductor sp. GCM10026969. NCBI lineage: Bacteria > Pseudomonadati > Pseudomonadota > Alphaproteobacteria > Hyphomicrobiales > Phyllobacteriaceae > Nitratireductor > Nitratireductor sp. GCM10026969. Next base: position 32,038 of record NZ_JBHSUM010000022.1, on the reverse strand, counting down.
GCGGCACGCATGGCGTCCAGCACCTCTCGGGCCTCAGCATGCATCCTGCGCCAGTCGATTGTGCCGAACCGGGTCTTCGGCGCGTGGCCCAGGAAGATGTTTTCGGCCACCGAGAGATCGTCGAACAGCACCGTCTCCTGATGGATGGCGGTAATCCCGTTTTCGAAGGCCGCATGGGCGCTCGGCAGCTTGACCGGCGCGCCGTCGATCCTGATTTCACCCGCATCAGGCTGGTAGATGCCGGTCAGGATCTTCACCAGGGTCGACTTGCCGGCGCCGTTCTCGCCGATCAGCGCCGTCACCTGGCCCGGGTAGAGCGCGAGGCTGACATCGGAGAGCGCACGCACGCCGGGGAAACTTTTGGTGATCCCCGCCAGCGTCAGCCGCGGCCGTGCGGCGCTTTCCGGCTGGCGCAGTTCGCTGATTGGAGCCGATGCATGCATGGTCATTCCCGTAGCCGGCCGGCGACCGGATGAGGGTGCGGCAAAGCCGTACTTCGCCGCACCCGTGGTTGGCCGAAGGTCAGTAGATCTTCGAGAACTCATCGATGTTCGACTCGTCGAACTGAAACGGGGGCGCCATGGCCGCCGCATTGTTCTCGTCGAGCGTCACCTCGCCGACCCGGCCGATGGACAGCGTGGCGCCGGGCTCGGCTTCGGCCTGATCCGTCGCCAGAGAGTGGGCGAGATAGACGGCGGAGTAGCCGAGGTCGATCGGGTTCCACAGCGCAACGGCCTGGCTGGCGCCGTTGTCGATGAACTGCTTGAACTCCGACGGCAGCGCGAGGCCGGTGACGTTGATCTCGCCGATCAGGTCCATGTCCGTCACCACCTGGGCGGCGGAAACGACGCCCACCGTCGTCGGCGCGATGATAGCGTCGAGATCGGGATAGGAGGCGATCAGGCCCTTGGCCTCGTTGGTGCTTTTCACCGAGTCGTCGTCGCCGTAGACGACGGCGACGAGGTTGATGTCGGGGAACTTCTCCGGCAGCACTTGTTTGGCCGCGTCGATCCAGGCGTTCTGGTTGGTCGCCGTCGAGGAAGCGGACAGGATCGCCACGTCGCCTCCGTCCGGCAGATAGTCGGCGGCAAGCTTGATGATGGTCTCGCCGATCAGGTCGGTGTCGGACGGGTTGAGGTGCACTTCACGGCCCTCGGGCGCGACGCCCGAGTCCCACGAGATCACGGTGATGCCGCGGGCCATCGCCTTCTTCAGCGCCGGTACCAACGCATCCGGATCGTTGGCCGAGATCGCGATGGCGTCGACCTGCTGGGCGATCAGCGAATTGACGATCTCAATCTGGCCTTCCGCCGTCGCCGAGGTCGGGCCGGTATAGATGATCTCGACGTCGCCGATCTCCTCGGCAGCTTCCTCGGCCCCTTTGGCCGCGGCGTCGAAGAAGCCGTTGCCGAGCGACTTCACCACCAGCGCGATCTTGACCTCGTCGGCCTGGGCCGCGCCGGTCAGCATGGCGGTCGTGATCGCCGCCGTTGCGAAGAGTTTCTTCCAGAATGCCATATCTTCCTCCCTTTGGTTCGAATGATCGGTGTCGCCGGTCTCAGGCGGGTATCGACGACTCCTCCGGTTTCGACACGGAACTGCGCGCGACCACCAGGCCGACGCCCGCCTCCTCAAGCATCTTGGCCTCGTGGTCCTCGATGCCCTCATCGGTGATCACGGTCGCGATGCGCGAGAGTCCGCACAGGATCAGGCTCGAGCGCTGACGGAACTTGGAGGAGTCCACCAGCACGACCAGCTCGTCCGCCTGGTCGATCAGCTTCTGCTCGGCCTGGATCAGGAGCGGATCGCCCTCCATCAGGCCGAGCGGCCCGAGCCCCTGCGCGCCCATGAACATGCGCCGGGCATAGAAATTGCGCGTCACGTCGTTCTCGAAAGGCGACAGGATGATGTTCTGCTCGCGGTAAATCGTGCCGCCCGACAGCATCACCGTGTTCTTGGAATGCTTCAGAAGGTGCTCGGCGATCGGAAAGGAGTTGGTGAAGATCGGCATGCGCCGGTTTGAAAGGTAATGCACCATCTGGAAGGTCGTCGTGCCGCCGTTGATGATGATCGGCTCGCCGTCCGAGCAAAGCTCCACCGCCTCGCGGGCGATCGCCCGCTTCTGGGCGGAGTGCATGGTCTCGTTGACTTTGAAGGGCCGGCCCGCCAGGCCGATGAACTGCGGCGGCGTGATCGCCTCGGCGCCACCGCGCACTCGGCGCAGGCGCTTCTGCACATGCAGCGCCGCAATGTCGCGCCGGATCGTCGCCTCGGAGGAGGAGGTCAGTTCGACGAGCTCCTGGACCGTGACGACAGGCCTTTCCTGGACGGCCGACAGGATGATTCGATGACGCTCTTTCTCGTGCATGGCTCCTCCCAATGCAGGCTATTTGCACACCGATCCCGCACAGTGTCAATCATATTCGATCATTAATTCTCATACTGCAGCGCAATATGATCGATAATGATCGAACATGATTGACATACGACCACGGCTCGTGTGATTTTGGCGGCGGTCGTTTGCGCCGGAGCCGGCGCGCCAAGGGAGGAACCTGCGATGCTCGAAACACGCTCCGCCGCGCGGCTGGCCGATCTTTGGGACGAGGCCAAGGCCGCATCGATGAGCGAGCCCGAGCGGCTGCTGTACCGCTCGAACCTGCTCGGATCGGACAAGCGCATCACCAATTACGGCGGCGGCAACACCTCGGCCAAGGTCACCGAGAAGGACCCGCTCACCGGCGAAGAGGTCGAGGTGCTGTGGGTGAAGGGTTCCGGCGGCGATGTCGGCACGATGAAGCTCGACGGCTTCGCCACGCTCTACATGGATAAACTCACCGCGCTGAAGGGGCTTTACCGCGGTCCCGAGCATGAGGACGAGATGGTCGGCTACCTGCCGCACTGTACCTTCGATCTCAACCCGCGTGCGGCCTCCATCGACACGCCGCTGCACGCCTTCGTGCCCTTTAAGCATGTCGACCACATGCACCCCGACGCCATCATCGCCATCGCCGCCGCGAAGGACAGCAAGGCGCTGACGGCGCAGATCTTCGGTGACGAGATCGGTTGGCTGCCGTGGAAGCGGCCGGGCTTCGAGCTCGGGCTGTGGCTGGAAAAATTCTGCCGCGAAAATCCGCATGCCAAGGGCGTCATCCTGGAAAGCCACGGGCTCTTCACCTGGGGCGATACGGCGCGCGAGGCCTATGCGACGACGATTCGCATCATCAACCGCGCCATCGAATGGTTCGAAGCGGAGACCGGCGACAAGCCCACCTTCGGGGGTGCGGTACATGAGCCGTTACCGGAAGCCGAGCGGCGCGCCATTGCCGCGCGGCTGATGCCGGCGATCCGCGGTCTGATCTCCGCCGACGAGCACAAGGTCGGCCATTTCGAAGACAGCGCGGCGGTGCTCGCATTCGTCGGCGCGAAAGACTTCGAAAGGCTCGCGCCCCTCGGCACGAGCTGCCCCGACCACTTCCTGCGCACCAAGATCAGGCCGCTGGTCGTCGATTTCGACCCGGCAAAGCCGGACGTGGAGGAAACCCTTGCGGCATTGCCTGCGGCGATCGAGGACTACCGTGAGGGCTATGCCGCCTATTACGCGCGCTGCAAGCGGCCCGACAGCCCCGCCATGCGCGACCCTAATGCGGTGGTCTATCTGGTACCGGGCGTCGGCATGATCACCTTCGCCAAGGACAAGGCAACGGCGCGCGTTTCGGCCGAGTTCTACGTCAATGCGATCAATGTCATGCGCGGAGCCTCCTCCGTGTCCGAGTATATGGGCCTGCCGGAACAGGAGGCCTTCGACATCGAATACTGGCTTTTGGAGGAAGCCAAGCTGCAGCGCATGCCCAAACCCAAGCCGCTTGCGGGGCGCATTGCGCTGGTGACGGGCGGGGCCGGCGGCATCGGCTATGCCATAGCCGAGCGCTTCCTGCGCGAGGGCGCCGGCGTGGTGCTGGCCGACATCGACGACGCGGCGCTGGAATCCGCGGAAGCCGAGCTTTCCGGGCGCCATTCGGCGGATCTGGTGCGCACTGTGCATCTCGACGTCACACGCGAAGAGGACGTGGCCGACGCCTTCCTTCATGCCGCACGGGAATATGGCGGGCTCGACTTCCTCGTCTCCAATGCCGGCATCTCCTCCTCCGCGCCGGTCGAGGACACCGAGCTTTCCATGTGGAACCGGAACATGGACATCCTGTCGACCGGCTATTTCCTCGTCGCGCGGGCGGCCTTCCGCCTGATGAAGGCGCAAGGGATCGGCGGGTCGATCGTCTTCATCTCCTCCAAGAACGGCCTTGCCGCCTCGCCCAATGCGGCGGCCTACTGCACGGCCAAGGCGGCCGAGATCCACCTCGCCCGCTGCCTGGCGCTGGAGGGGGCGGAATTCGGCATCCGCGTCAACACGGTCAATCCCGACGCGGTGCTGCGCGGCTCCAAGATCTGGTCGAGTGAGTGGCGCGAGCAGCGGGCGGCGGCCTACAACATGGCGCCGGACGAACTGGAGGAACACTACCGCAAGCGCTCGCTGCTGAAACGCAGTGTCTATCCCGAGGACGTCGCCGAGGCCGCCTATTTCTTCGTCTCCGACATGTCGGCCAAATCGACCGGCAACATCGTCAATGTCGACGCCGGCAACGCGCAGGCGTTCACGCGGTGAGACGAGAGATAGGGAGGAGAAAATGACCGGGAAGCCGATCCCCGCCGATATTATCGAGCGCGAGAACGCCGCGCGCGCGGCGGAACTCAGGCGCGATTACGAGACGCTCGGCGAAAGGCTCGACCGGCACGGCATCGCCATAGACGCCATCAAGGACAAGGTCGCCGCCTTCGCCATTGCCGTACCCTCCTGGGGCGTTGGCACCGGCGGCACGCGCTTTGCCCGCTTTCCCGGCCCCGGCGAGCCGCGCGACATCTTCGACAAGCTCCAGGATTGCGCCGTCATCCACCAGCTCACCGCCGCCACGCCGACCGTGTCGCTGCACATTCCCTGGGACAAGGCGGAGCCACGGCGCCTGAACGAAGCGGCCCAGCATCTCGGCCTCACCTTCGATGCGATGAACTCCAACACCTTCTCCGACGCGCCGGGGCAGCCGCATTCCTACAAGTTCGGCTCCCTGTCGCACACGGACGCAGCGACGCGCCGGCAGGCCGTGGAACACAATCTCGAATGCATCGAGATCGGCAAGGCGATCGGTTCCAACGCCCTCACGATATGGATCGGCGACGGCTCGAACTTTCCCGGACAGGCGCATTTCACAAAGGCCTTCGAGCGCTATCTCGACGCGATGAAGGATATCTACGCGGCTCTGCCCGGCGACTGGCGGCTCTTCACCGAGCACAAGATGTACGAGCCGGCCTTCTATTCCACCGTCGTCCAGGACTGGGGTACGAACTACTTGATCGCGCAGGAGCTGGGGCCGAAGGCCTTCTGCCTCGTCGATCTCGGCCACCACGCGCCCAACGTCAACATCGAGATGATCGTCGCCCGGCTGATCCAGTTCGGCAAGCTCGGCGGCTTCCATTTCAACGATTCCAAATATGGCGACGACGACCTCGATGCCGGCGCGATCGACCCCTACCGGCTGTTCCTGATCTTCAACGAGTTGGTCGATGCCGAGACGCGCGCTGCGCCCGGCTTCAAACCGGCGCACATGCTCGACCAGAGCCACAACGTGACCGACCCGATCGAGAGCCTGATGCTCTCGGCGACGGAAGTGCAGCGCGCCTATGCGCAGGCGCTGCTGGTCGACCGCGCAGCGCTCGAAGGTTTTCAGGACGCAAACGACGCATTGATGGCGACCCGGACGCTGAAGGCCGCCTTCCGCACCGATGTCGAGCCGATCCTTGCCATGGCGCGCTTCGAGGCAGATGCCGCGGTCGACCCGGTTGCGGCCTACCGTGAAAGCGGCTACCGGGCCAAAGTCGCTGCAGAGCGCCCCGCGAGCGTCGCGGGCGGCGGAGGGATTGTCTGAAGATTCCCGGCGGCCCTCATTCTTCGTCCGACGCCGGATCGGATTTAAGGAGTTCCTGCCGCAGCGCCTCCCGGTCGACCTTGCAGCGGGTGAAAATGTCGAAGGCGTCGGCGCCCTGGTGGAAAAACAGCTCGTAGCCGCTCATCACCGCCAGGCCGGCCGCACGCGCATCACGGATGAAGGCGGTTTCGACCGGCGTGTAGACCGCATCGAATGCCCAGCTCTGGCTGCCGATCACCGATTGCGGAATCGCCGTGCCGCCATGGCCGTCCATGCCGAGCGGCGTACAGTTGACGAGCCCGTCGGCGCCCGAGGCGGCATCTGCGACGGTGCCGGCGATCACGACCCGCAACCCCTGGAATACGGACGCAAGGGCGCTCGCCAGCGCCTCGGCTTTCGACAGGTCGCGGTCGAAGAGCCGCAACTCGGATGCGCCGAGCCGACCGAGGGCGAAGCCGATCGCCCGGCCGACGCCACCGGTTCCGGCCATGGCGACCGCGCCGGGACCGGCGTTCCCGAAAACGGTGCGGAAAGCGGCGATGAAGCCTGTATGATCGGTGTTGAACCCGGCGGGCGTCGGAGCGTCGAAGACGACCGTGTTGCAGGCTGCCATGGCGCGAAGAACAGGGTCGTTGACCACCAGCTTCGAAACAACCCTTTCCTTGTAGGGATAGGTGACGTTGAGGCCGCGATAGCCACGTTTCCCGCACGCTGCAAAGACGGCGTCGAAATCCTGTCCGAGATCGGCGGGCACGAGGCGGTCGTAGGCAACATCGAGACCGCACAGGCGCCCTGCCATGCGGTGCAGGCGCGGCGATTGCGAGCGCGCGATGTTGTCACCGACGAGCCCGAGGCGAATGGTTTCCCGTGCCAGAGAGGAGGCCTTCATCGAGACCGCGCTTTATCGCTAGACGCCCAGCGCGCGTCGGCGCGCCACGTCTATATGCGCCTCGATAGCCTCGAGGGCGGCCCTTTCGTCGCGGGCGACGAGCGCGTCGAGAATGCGCATATGCTCGCGCATCACCGACGTCACCAGTTCCGGCAGCATTCGGGTATCGCCCTGCCGGATGAGCCTGATCTTTATGGAGTTCACACGGTAGACGCTGGAGATCAGGCTGTTGCCCATGGAGTCGATCATCGTGTCGTGGAACATCCAGTCCATGTGCTGGGCGCGCTCCAGAAGCTCCGGCGTCACGCCTTTCTCGGCCTCCCGCTGGACCGAAACATGCTCCTCCCTGAGCCTGGAAACGAGCTCGTCAGGCGCATTGCGGCAGAACTCGACGGTTGCCTCGCGCTCCAGGATGAGGCGAAGCTGGAAGGCATTGCGGATGAGATCGATGTCGACATGGGCGACCTGCATGCCCCGCTGCGGCACGGTCTTGATGAGGCCGTCGGCCTCGAGGCGAGGGATAAGTTCCCTGATCGCGCCGAGGGGCATCCCGGTGACGGCCACCAGTTCGCGCTGGGAAAGGAACTGGCCCGGCCGGATATCGCGTGAAAACAATCGTTCCTTGAAGGCCTCGTAGGCCTTCTCGCGAAGGGTGGGGCTGCCCATCCTGCTCATCGCTAGACCGCCCGCGTCTGCTCGAAGTCGCGCAGCAGCCTGTCCAGCATCGCGCAATCGGCCGCCGCGACCGACGCCAGCGGCGGGCGCACCCGGTTCCAGTTTTCGTCTCGGCGCTTCAGCCCGACCAGTGTCTTGATCGCCGGGATAATGGGCAGTTTCACGAGTGAATCGACCAATCTGCTCAACCGGTCGTTATCCTGACCCGTTTCAACGAGCGCGGCAAGTTCCCGTGGAAAGACATTGGCCATGCCGCTGATCGCGCCGGCGCCGCCCAGCCGGACAGCCCTTGCCAGGTGTCGCTCGTCCCCGACGAGGATGGTGAGATCGCTTTCACCCAGGAAGGACTCCGTTGTCGGCCAGTGCCCCCCCGAATCCTTCACACCCAGAACGATTTCTCCGTAGCCCTGCTTGAGCCTTTGCACCACCGGAAGCGGCAGAGCGACTGCCGTGACCTGCGGTATGTGGTAGAGCAGAATGCGCGGCCCGTACCGGCCGATGCGCTCGAAAAGCTCCGCATACCAGGCAAACAGGCCCTCCTCACTCAGATCCTTGAAATAGAAGGGCGGCGGCACGAGCAATGTATGCACGCCAGCTTCAAGTGCGGCAGTTGCCTGTTCGGTCGCCTGCTCCATAGCGGTGGCGCTGATGCCGGCGACAAGGCGCGTCGGATCCACATGAGCGGCAGCGAAAGCATCGAGGATTGCGATGCGCTCGCGCTCGCAGAGGGAGGCGCCCTCGCCCGTGGTGCCGAAGAGGGTCACGCTTGCGCAGCCTTCCTCCAGAAGGCTTTTGGCATGGGCTTCCATGCGGCCGGTGTCGATCGACATGTCCCTTGCGAACGGTGTCGTCAGCGCAGCCGAAAGGCCGAACTTTTCTCCCGGTGCATGCGCGCCTCGATTCGTCCCGGCCATGAAGCCCTCTCTGTTGTGAACAAGCTAACATGTTATTGAGTTGACAATAAAACAGCAAGTGCGTTTTATAGTTCGAGCGGATCCGCATTCCGCTCTGTGAGCGGCCGGGCCTGCCGGCGTTGCGGCTTCGCCCGCGACGGCGCAAATTGCGCGGGCCATGATCCGTGGTACCTGTATGTTCGCGGTCTGCGGGAACCGAATGCAATCAAGGGAGGAGCTACAATGACCATGACAATCGCGCGCCGCGGCTTTCTTGCCGCCACCGCCATGCTTGCGGCCTCGTTCGCCGGTTTTGCCGGAACGGCCCATGCCCAGGACAAGATAACGCTGCGCCTGTCGACGCCGGCCACGCCCACCGACCAGCGCTCGGTGGCGCTCCAGGAAGTCTTCGCATCGGCAGTCAGCGACTTCGCCGAATTCGAGGGGCACTGGAACGCCAGCCTCTTCAAGCAAGGTACGGAGCTCGAGGCGATCGCCCGCGGCAATCTGGAAATGTCGATCACCTCGGCGCAGGAACTGGCCACCATCTTCCCCGAATGGTCGATCTTCACGGCCGGGTACCTGCATCGCGATGCGGAGCACCAGAAAAAGGTGTTCGCGGCCGACTTCATGGAGCCGATGAAGAAGAAGGTCGAGGACGAACTGGGCGTGAAGCTGCTCACGGTCATGTATCTCGGCCGCCGCCAGCTCAACCTGCGTATGAGCAAGGACGAGAAGACGGTGATGACGCCGGAGGATCTTGCCGGCGTGAAGCTGCGCATGCCCGGCACGGACGCCTGGCAGTTCCTCGGCTCCGCGCTCGGCGCCAACCCGCTGCCGATGGCCTTTACCGAGGTCTATACTGCGCTGCAGACCGGCGCGATCGACGGGCAGGACAACCCTCTGCCGACCGACAGGGATTCCAAGTTCTACGAGGTCACCGAGCAGATCGTCCTCACCAGCCATCTGGTCGACCTGAACTATCTCGCCTTCTCCAACGAGGTCTGGGACCAGCTCACGCCGGAGCAGCAGGAGATCGTCCAGAAGGCGGCCGACGACGCGGCCGAGCAGGCCAGGCAGAAGCAACTGGCGCTCGAGGACGAGCTCGTGCAGTTCTTCAAGGACCAGGGTCTGGACGTCTACGAGCCCGTCGTCGACGCCTTCCGCGCCCACGTTCAGAAGGCCTATCTGGAGTCGGAGTTCGCCAGGGATTGGCCGGAAGGCATGGTCGACAAGATCAACGCCGTTCAATAAGGCCGAGGCGACCGACCCATGCAGGCCGCGCTCAGGTGGCTGCAGGCCCGGGCGGACAACATGGCGGTGGGCTTCCTCACCGTCATGTTCCTCTCTTTCATCCTGCAGATCGTCAGCCGCTACGTGTTGAATCATCCGCTCGGATGGACGCTCGAGCTTTGCCTGACCATGTGGCTGTGGGTGGTGTTCTGGGGCTCCGCCTTCCTGCTGACCGATCAGGACCATGTCAGGTTCGACATGCTGTACCTGACGGGAAATGTCCGCGTGCGCCGCGTTCTGGCGCTGGTTTCGGCCGTCGCGATCCTCGTCGGCTTTGCCGCCGCGCTGCCGGCGACCTTCGACTACATCACCTTCTACAAGATCAAGAAGAGCGCGACGCTGCATATCCGGCTGGACTACGTCTTTTCCGTCTACGGGATTTTCGCGGTGGCGGTCATCGCCCGCTATGCGCTGCGCGCCTGGCAGATCGCCCGCGGCGACGCGCCTGACGAGCCGCAAGAGCCGGAGCCCAGATGACCACGGCCTTCTTCCTCTGCCTGCTCGCACTCTTCGCGCTGGCCGCCATCGGCACGCCCATCGCGCTGTCGATGATCGTCGCCGCCATCGTCTATCTCTTCGTGCGCGGCCAGGATCCGGGGCTCGCTGCCGAACAGATCATCCAGGGGCTTTACGACAGCTTCGTCCTTCTGGCCGTGCCGCTCTTCATCGTCGCCGCCAACATCATGAATGCCGGCACGATCAGCGAGCGGCTCCTGAGCTTCTGCGTGGCGGTCGTGGGCCGCTTCCGGGGCGGCCTCGGCCACGTCAATATCGTGGCGAGCCTGATCTTTTCCGGCATGTCCGGCTCGGCGGTGGCGGATGCTGCCGGCATCGGCAAGATCATCATCGAGATGATGACCAAGAGCCGCTACGCACCGGGCTATGCGGCTGCCATCACCGCAGCCTCGGCGACCATCGGGCCGATCATCCCGCCCTCCATCCCGATGGTGATCTATGCGCTCGTGTCCGACCAGTCCATCGGATACCTGTTTCTCGGCGGCATTCTGCCGGGCCTGATGATGGGCGCCGTTCTGATGGCGATGAACAGCTATCTGGCGACAAGGCGGCAATTCGCGCTGGAAGACCCGGTGCCACTCTCCAAGCTGCCGCGCCTGACGGTCAATGCGTTCCCCGCCCTGCTGATGCCGGCGATCCTGCTCTACGGAATCTATGGCGGCGTGACCACGCCCACGGAAGCGGCCGCGGTGGCGGCGGCCTATGCGCTGATCCTGGCGGCACTCTTCTACCGCGCACTCACCTGGAAGAACCTTTACGCCATCCTGTCGGCGAGCGCCCGTTCATCGGCTGCTGTCGGCCTCGTGATCGGCGGGGCACTCATCTTCAACTATATCGTGGCCAGCGAGAACATCCCCGGCAAGGTGGCCGGGGCGCTGGTCGGCATGGACGTCGATCCGCTGCTGTTTCTGCTGGCGATCAACGTTCTCTTCCTGCTGCTTGGATGCATCCTCGACGCCACCACACTGATCCTCGTCGTCGTGCCGCTGTTCATCCCCGCCTGCCGGCAGCTCGGCATCGACCTCGTGCATTTCGGCGTCGTGATCATCGTCAACACCATGATCGGCCTGATCACGCCGCCCTACGGCATTCTGCTGTTCGTCATCAACGCGGTGACCGGGATCAAGCTCAGCGCCATCATCAGGGAAATCTGGACGTTCCTCGCTGTCCTCATTCTCGCTCTTCTGATCATGATCCTCGTGCCCGATGTCGTGCTGTGGCTTCCGCGGCAATTCGGGTACCAGGGCTGAGGCAAGCCAATTCCACGTCTCATGCCAAGGGGGTGAGGCCTGGAAAATGGAGCGCCACCGCGCAATGGATCTGTGCGTCCAAAAAGTCCGGGGTGGACAGGCCGGAAACCGACAGGCCAGAATGGCTGCAGAAGAAGACCGAGACGGGTGCTCACCCGAGGGGGTGGCGCGCCAAAGGGTGACAGTGGAGAGCGGTCGCTGGTAGCACCTTCTCCTTGGGTGCAGATGTGGCATGAAAAGACCATCGCGGAACGATCCGCCAAGGGACGACTGCGCGGCGGGCCGGTAGGGGGCAAGAAGAGACATGATGCGCGTGAGGACGGTCCATCCGTTCAGTGGGCTGGTGCTGCTGATGGCCATTCTGGTCGGGCTGGCCGGCTGCAGTACGACCGCCGTCCTGACACCCACGGTGGCTCCGTTGGACTCGGAGAAGTACGCGGCGATCGTGGTGGATGCCGGTTCGGGGAAGGTCCTTTATCAAAACGCATCGAGTGAACCAAGGTATCCGGCCTCCCTCACAAAGATGATGACACTCTACCTCCTGTTCGAAGCAGTGGATTCGGGCAGGATCGCCCCCACGGGCGCGATCCCGGTCTCCGCCTATGCGGCATCACGGCCGCCGTCGAAGCTCGGTCTGAAGGCGGGGCGGAGCATCGACGTGCAGACGGCAATCCTGGCGCTCTGCGTCAAGTCGTCGAACGACGTCGCCACGGCCGTTGCCGAATACCTTGGCGGCTCGGAAGAGCGGTTCGGGGCAATGATGACGGCGAAGGCGCGGCAACTCGGGATGCGCTCGACCACCTTCAGGAACGCCTCCGGTCTCCCCGATTCCGAGCAGGTCACGAACGCCCGCGACATGGCCATTTTGGCGACGGCCCTGCAGAAGCGTTTTCCCCATCACTATCACGTTTTCGCCAATCGCAGCTTTTCCTACGGCGGCAAGAAGATCCGCGGGCACAACAGGCTCCTGGGCCGGGTCGACGGGGTCGACGGCATCAAGACCGGTTATATCCGGGCATCGGGGTACAATCTCGCCACGTCCGCGGCGCGCGATGGGCGGCGGATCATCGTCATCGTGATGGGCGGGAAAAGCGCCAAATCACGTGATGCCCACGTGGAAGAACTGATCGAGATATATCTGCCGCGTGCGGCACGGACTGCCGGGTTTCCGGGTGGCTGACCCGACGGTATTCCCGAATTGAAGCAGCGGTTGCACTTTAGGTTTCCAGGCACACTCCAGCGGCGACGAGTTCGAATGTGGCCTCCACCGGCGAGGCCCCGGACCAAAGGCTGTTGCGCAGCTTCGAAATATAGGATACCCCCCTATGCTATGACGCACACCATCAGAAACAAGGCCAGGCTTCTCGGGCGCGTCCGTCGCCTCAAGGGTCAAATCGAAGCCATCGAACGGGCGCTGGAAACTGAGGTCCCATGCGGGGAGATTCTCAACCTGACCGCTTCCGTAAGGGGTGCAGTCACGGGCCTCACGGCCGAATTGCTCGAGGATCATATCCGCGAGCACGTTTCCAACCCGGACAAGGATGAGGATCCGGCACGTGCACAAGGTGCCGCAGACCTCATCAGCGTTATCAGGACCTATCTCAAGTGACCGACTACGCCGCCCGCCTCGAAAGTCCTCACGAGCATGTGTTTCTGGGACAGAACCACAAACGCAACGAGCGCCGCACCTGGTTTGTCATCGCACTGACTGCGATAACGATGGTGGTGGAAATCACCGCCGGCAACCTGTTCGGATCCATGGCACTGGTCGCGGACGGCTGGCACATGTCCACTCATGCCGCGGCAATGCTGATCGCGGCATTGGCATATCTTTATGCCCGGAGGAATGCTCATAACCGGCGTTTCACCTTCGGGACGGGGAAAATGGGTGACCTTGCCGGCTTCGCGAGCGCGGTGGTCCTGGCGTTGATCGCCCTGCTGATCGGATGGGAGAGCCTGCTGCGCTTCTACAATCCCGTCGCAATCAGTTTTTCTCAGGCCATCATCGTCGCCTTCGTCGGCCTTGCGGTAAACCTCGCCTGCGCATGGCTGCTTCACGACGATCATGGCCACCATGGGCATCATCAGGGCGGCCACCATCACCATGGTGCCGACAACAACCTGCGCGCAGCCTATTTCCACGTGCTGGCCGATGCGCTGACGTCCGTCCTGGCCATCGTCGCCTTGCTTCTCGGCAGTCTCTATGGGTGGAACTGGATGGACCCTGCAATGGGTATCGTCGGCGCCCTCATCATTGCGCGCTGGTCGTGGGGCCTCATCAGGGACGCCGGTCGCGTCCTCCTGGATTACATACCAGCGGAGGAAAGCCTGCCGGACGAGATTCGTGCCGCCATCGAAAACGATGGCGACAGCATAGCGGACCTCCATGTGTGGCGACTTGGCCCAGGGCACCATGGAGCGATCATCGCCATTCGCGCCGATTCGCCGCGCGAGCCTTCCCACTACCGCAAAAAGCTAGACCGCCTTCACGAACTGTCGCATGTGACGATCGAGGTCGAAGCGAAGGGCTAATTCGGTCTCCGGCGGAAGAACGTCAGTAACCGTTGCTCCCCCCACCGCCTCCATTCGACGGGTATGCGGGCTGGGATGCGGGTGCCCCCTGGTTGGTTGGCGTCGTCGACGCACAGCCGGCCAGTACCAGCATTGCAAGCAGAACAAGCAGTCGCATGGTGAAATCCTCCCCTGCAGAGGATGGATGTGTCGCAGATGGCAAGAGTCTTACCGGCAGATCGACACGTCAACCAATCCCTTCGGGCAGCGCCACCTCCAATAGGCTTATAGGATCTTCATCGTCCGGTTCCTGTCCGGAGCGATCGGCGACCTTTCAGCGGATATCTGGAGAAGGCTCTCAAGTCAGGCCTGAATGACAACCACCCGGGTGCCGACGGGAACGCGCTCATAAAGATCGATGACGTCGTGATTGAGCATGCGAATGCAGCCGCTCGAAACGGCCTGACCGATGGTATGAGGCTGGTTCGTGCCGTGGATCCGGAACATCGTGTCCCGCCCATTGCGATAAAGGTAGAGGGCTCGAGCTCCCAGCGGGTTGTTGGGACCACCGGGCACGCCGCCTGCAAAGCGCGCATTGCGCGGGTCGCGCCGGATCATGTTGTCCGTCGGGCGCCAACTCGGCCATTCGGCCTTGCGGCCGACCGTGGCGCTCCCGCGCAAAGCGAGCCCCTCGCGGCCGACGCCGATCCCGTAGCGGATCGCGCGCCCGTCACCGAGAACATAGTAGAGGCGGCGCTCGGGCGTGTTCACGACGACCGTTCCCGATGCATAATCGCCGTCGAAGGCCACTTCCCTCCTGCGCAGATCGGGATCGATTTCAGAAAGGGGGATCGACGGTACCGGATATGGCTCGTCCCGGTGGGCGGAGTAGTTGGCGAAATCCGCCCTGTACTCTCCGGACACGCAGCCGGCAGCGACCAGAGGCAAGCCCACAAGGAATAATCGACGCGATAACGGCACCACCGCCTCCTCTTTATATCTCGGTACGGTCCCCATATGGCCTTATGGTTAACGAAAGCTCAACCGAGTTTCACCGCGCTGCCACCACCGGCGCGATTACAAGCGCGGCGGTCATCGCAACACGCAGGCTTCTATTCCACCTGTCGACACGAAACATTCCAGCCCCCAATCTGATACTGTAATATCCTCGCCGGAGGCCGCTTACCCCGGTCAAACCCGACGATCGGCGCCCCGCCGAGGGCTTTCGGTCCTTCAACTTTCGTTAGCCGCTTCCTTTTTATGAAGGAAGCGGCGGCACTTGGCGAATCCAGGGGGAGTGATGGAACAGGCAATCGCGCTCGTACTGAGCAATTTCACCATTACATTCCTGGTAATTGCCGCCATCGCGACCGCGATCTCCATGCTGGCCGGCCGAAATGGTGCCCGCCCGCGATTGGCGGAAAAGGCGCTCGCCTACTATGCGCTCTTCGTCATCGGCTTCACCTTCCTCTACAATTTCGTGATGCACGTCTTCTTCGGCGACATGGCGGCGGCGTTCATCGGCTGGGAAAACAGCCCCTTTCAGGCCGAGGTCGGCTTTGCCAGCCTGGGCTTTGCGGTGGTCGGTTTCCTGGCGTTCAAGGGCGGCTTTGAAATGCGCCTTGCGGCCGTCGTTGGCCCCGCATGCTTCCTGCTTGGCGCGGCCGGCGGCCATGCCTATCAAATGATCATGGCGGGCAATTTCGCTCCGGGCAATGCCGGAGCGATCTTCTATACCGACATCTTCGTGCCCTTGCTCGGCGCGCTCCTGCTGTGGATGCGGTATGGGAAGACAGGGCAGGCCTCGGCGCGCTCAACCTGAGACCGTTCGGGGCGCCGACGCCCGGGACGGCGCGCATCTGCCGCCCTCGCGCCGGTGTTGACGCTTGCCCGGCGCCGTCTCCTCGATCGCCTCCACGACGCAATCGATCAATCGCCCTGCCGGCGAACTTTGCGGCCAAAGCATGCCGATGGCGCGCTCGGGACAGGGATCGGGCACGGGCAAGCGGACCAGCGTATCGGCATGGTCCCAGGGAAGCTCCCAATCGGGGACGAGGGACACGCCCAGGCCCGTACGCACCATCACGGCAATCGCGTCCAGCGAGTCCAGTTCGAAGCGCTCGCGCGGAAAAATCCCGTTGTCGCGGAGGTACTGATCGGGAAGGCGCCCGCCCCAATTATTGCGGTCATAGCGGATGAAGGGCTCGCTCCGCAGCAGTTCCAGCGGGTCCTCTCCCCGATGCGCGGGTGCGCACAGGACAACGAGGCGCTCCTTTCGAAGCGTCTTCCACCGCAGGGACTTGGCGACCGGAAATGGTGGCGCGACGATGAGCGCGCCATCGATCTTGCCGTCCAGGAGCGAGCGGTAGAGATCGTTGGACGTGCCCGGCAGGAGAAACGCGTTGACCGCCGGTGCGGTGCGACTGAGCGTCAGGAGTGCGGCCGGCAGGATTCCGGTCAGCGTCGTGGCAATGGCCCCGATGCGGATGTCGCCGGCGATTTCGTCGAGCCTCGTGAGGCCCGCCAGGGTACGAACGCCGACCAATATTTCGCGCGCCTTGTCGAGGATCGCATGGCTGGCATCCGTGGGCTTTACACGACGGCCGGTGCGCACGAGCAGGGTCGCCCCGATTTCATCCTCCAGCGCTTGCATGCGCTGTGCGACCGCCACCGGCGAAATCCCCAGGCGGCGTGAAGCTTCCGCCAGGGATCCGAGTTCGGCAACAAGGACAAACGTTTCAAGAAAGCGCGTTTCCATGCGTCTGGTCCTCGCCCGTTCCGTGCAGCCTGTCGACGATCATCTCGGCAATGGGCATGGCCGAGGTGGCGGCTGGCGACGGAGCGTTGCAGACGTGCAGCATGCGTTCCGACTGCAGGAACAGAAAGTCGTGCACCAGCGTGCCGTCGTCGAGGATCGCCTGCGCCCTGATGCCGGCGCCCGGTTCCCGAAGGTCGTCCAGCGTGAGGCTCGGGCAATATTTGCGGCATTCCTCGAGGTAACGACGCCGGGAGAATGAATTCCGGAATTCGTCGATGCCGGATTTCAAGTTCCTGTGCGCCATCTTCCAGAAACCGCCATGCGTCGCCAGCGAGGCGACATCCCGGAAGTCGATGCTGCCTTTCCGGTATCCTTCGCGCGAAAAGCCGAGCACGGCGTTCGGGCCGACCGTGACCCGCCCGTCGATCATGCGGGTCAGGTGAATGCCGAGGAAGGGCAGGTCCGGGTCGGGCACCGGATAGATGAGGTGCTTGACGATCTCGGATTTGGACGGCGGCAAGGTGTAATATTCGCCGCGGAAGGGGACGATGCGATGTTTGAGCCGCATGCCGGCCAACCGCGCAATCCGGTCCGACTGGAGACCGGCACAGCTGATCAGATAGCGGGCGTGGTGGATCTCACCGTCACGATCGTGGATCGAGACACGCCCTTCCCCCTCGTCGATCGCCACCACCTGCTTTCCGAGTTTGAGGACCGCTCCCCGTTCCTTCATCTTTTCGGCCATCGCCAGACAGACCTGACGATAGTCGACGATGCCCGTGGCATGGACCAACAGGGCACCGATGCCGGTGACGTTCGGTTCGATCCGGCGCAGGCGCTCGCGCGAGACGGGCTCGAAGCTGATCTCGTTTTGACTGGCGCGTTCCTCGAGCCCGCCCAGCCGCTCGAGCTCACGCTGATCGGTTGCGATCAGGAGCTTGCCGCAGGTCTCATAGGGGATGCCGTTTTGCCCACAGAATGCCTTGGTCGCCTCGGCTCCGGCGCGGCAGAGCCGGGCTTTCAGCGAACCGGGCTTATAATAGATTCCGGCATGGATGACCCCGCTATTGTGGCCGGTCTGGTGCATTCCGACCGCCGCCTCCTTTTCCAGGAGGAGGATTTTCGCGGCGGGATCGCGTTGCGACAGGCTCAGCGCCGTCGCCAGCCCGACAATGCCGCCACCGATGATGCAGTAGGTGTACTCCATGTCGTCCCTTGTCCGATCCTCAGGAGGATGTCTCGGCAAGCAGCGGCTTCTTCTTCCGCAAAAGCTTCATCGCGACCGGCAGCAGCAAGACAATCGCCGTCAGCACAAACAGGGTCAATGCGATGGGGCGCTCGATGAAGATCAGCACGTCACCCTGCGACTGTATCAGCGTGCGGCGGATATTGCGCTCCAGCATCGGCCCGAGGATGAGCCCGAGGACGAGGGGAACCGGCGGATAGTCGAGCTTGATGAGGATCAGGCCGAAGAAGCCGGCCAGAAGCGCGATCGTCACGCCCGACATCGAGTAGCCGATGGAGAAGACGCCGAAGACGATGATCGCAAAGACCATTGGATAGAGGATTGCCGACGAAATGAACAGGAGCGAGGCCAGGAGCGGCGTCAAAAGGAGCGTCAGGAAGACGAGCATCACGTTGCCGATCCAGAAGCTGCCGAAAACCGTCCAGATGAAATCGCCATTGTTGACGAAAAGCAGAGGCCCGGGCTGTAGGCCCAGCATCAGGAGGCCTCCCATCATGACGGCCGTCGTCGCCGAGCCCGGGATCCCGAGCGTGAACAGAGGGATCATCGAGGAATAGGAGGCGCTGTTGTTGGCCGCTTCGGGTGCGGCGATCCCCTCGACGATGCCGGTGCCGTATCTTTCGGGCGTCTTGGACATGCGCTTTGAGGCGGCATAGGCCATCATGGTCGCTGCGGTCGCTCCGATCCCCGGCAGGACGCCCACGAAAAATCCGGTAACCGCTCCCTGCAGCAGGTCGATGCGGGATCGGACAGCATACTTTACTCGCGGAAACAGTCCGGAAAGTTCAAACTTGGCGAGGCCCTTCGTCACATTCTCGTTGAGGCTGGTGAACATCGCGGTCAGTCCGAACAGGCCCACCGCGACGACCGAGAAGTCCAGACCGTCGAACAGTTCCATGGAACCGAAGGTAAACCGGATCGGACCGGCGATGGGATCGAGCCCGATCATGCCGAGCCAGAAACCAATGGCGAGAGCGGTGAAACCCTTGATCGCGTTGCGGTCTCGCGCGCTCTTCCGTCATTCCCCATGCCCGAAAGATGGCGGCGGCTTGATTCTCATGTGTTTGATAGCCGTGTGCGATCAATCCGGCCTCCCTCCGAGACGCATACCCATTGTCCGGAGGGTGCCCCATGGAGAAGGGGCAAGAAAAGATTGGTTTCTCTTAAATCAAGCCAAATCTTTCCTTTGGTTTTCGCCACCGAGACCCGACCCAAAGCGGAACCGGGCAAGCGCGAGGATGGCTTGCCGTCCGAACGCCTCGGCGTGGAAAGGGAGGCCGGTTTGCCTACGCGGCCTCGGCGCCAAGCGCCTCGATCCGCTGACCGCCCTCGGCGTCAAAGAGGTGGACATGCGCGGTGTCGAACACGAGGTCGACACTTTCTCCCGACCGGGAAACACGGCCGGGCGTCAGGCGCGCGGTCAGTTCCACACCGGAAAGCTCGCACAGCGCCATCACATCGGATCCCAAGGGCTCCAGAATCTTGGTCGTCGCCGGAAAAGTCATCGCGTTTCCGTGCGGGCGGAACTGGGACGGCTCCAGATGTTCGGGGCGGATACCGAGGACCACTTCGGTGCCGTTTTGCACGCCGTAGGGCGGCAGGGCGATGCGAAGGTCGTCACGGATGACCGCCTCGGCCCTGTCTCCTTCGACCACGTAATATGCCTTGACCATGTTCATGGCGGGCGAGCCGATGAATTCGGCGACGAAAAGATTGGCCGGACGTTCATAAAGCGCGAACGGGGTGCCCACCTGCTCGATGTGGCCGTTGCGGAGCACCGTGATCCGGTCCGCCAGCGTCATCGCCTCGACCTGATCGTGCGTGACATAGATGGTGGTCGTCTTCAAAAGCGCGTGCAGGCGCTTGATCTGGGTGCGCATGTCGACGCGCAGCTTGGCGTCGAGATTGGACAGCGGCTCGTCGAACAGGAAGGCTGAGGGCCGCCGGACGATCGCGCGTCCCATCGCCACACGCTGGCGCTGCCCGCCGGAGAGCTGGCCGGGCTTGCGATCGAGAAGCGGCGTGATCTGCAGGATGTCCGCCGCTTCCGCGAGCTTCTCCTCGACCTCCGAGGCCGGCGCCTTGCGCATCCTCAGGCCGAAAGCCATGTTCTCGCGCACGGTCATGTGCGGGTAAAGCGCATAGTCCTGAAAGACCATGGCAATGTCCCGGTAACGCGGTTCGAGCGCATTCACCAGCCTGTCGCCGATCAGGATATCGCCGCCGGTGATCGTCTCGAGTCCCGCCACCATGCGCAGGAGCGTGCTCTTGCCGCAGCCGGAGGGGCCGACGAACACCATGAATTCATGGTCGGCGATGTCGAGCGAAACGCCGTGGATGACCTCCGCTCCCCCGTAGCTCTTGATGACATCCCTCAGCTCGATCGTGGCCATGCGCGCCGCATCCCTCGTTTCGCCCTTGCCTTATCGTTATCAATATTGATAATAATGGAAGGAGACGCAGGCGACAAGAGGCGGGCCGATGGCATTTGCCCTGACCGGCAGAAGAGGACGCGAAGCGACCCAGCGGGTGTCGAAGAGCATGGAGGTCTTCGAGGGGCTCAAACGGGCGATCATGCTCGGCGAGGCGGCTCCGGGAGAGACCCTTCTGGAACTCGAGCTCGCCGAATATTTCGGCTGCAGCCAGGGCCCCGTACGCGAAGCGCTGCTCAACCTTCAGGACGAAGGTCTTGTGGTGCGCATGGGGCACAGGGGCACGCGCGTGTCCGACTGCACGCGGGACGAGGCGGTCGAGATGTTCCGGCTGCGCCACGGGATCGAGACCCGCGGGATCTGCCGCGCCGTCCAGCGGATAAACGACAAGGCCCTCGACGATCTGCGCCACTACCTGGCGGCGATGATGAAGGCCGCGCGCGCGAAGGATGAATATGCCCTCGCCGATTTCGACCGCAGCTTCCACATGTGCCTGTTCCAGGCCGCGGACCTTCCCGCGGTCGAGCCGCTCTTGTCACGCTGCATCCTGCACAACCAGCGTTTCAAGATCCTGCGCAGCGGCGAACAGCGCGATCTCGACGTCACCGCGCGGCGCCACGAATCAATCATCGAAGCGCTCGATTCCCGTAACGAGGAAGCTGCGATAGGCGCCATCGGCCACCACGTGGCGACGATCGTCGATTTCGGGCCCGCCCTGTTCGAGCAGCCCTCCCACGAGGAAAGCATATGACGGGGCGGGCGGGATCAACGGCGGTGCGGGCGCCCGAGCCGACCCGGCAGATGGGGGCGCTCATCGAGTGGCTCAAGGCAGAAGACGAGGGGCTTGCCGATTCCTTCTCGCTGCCGCTCGACCAGGCACGCGCGCAGTTCGAACGGAGCAACAGTCGCTGGAACGTCGAACTGCCTGAGATGGCGGCAGCGAAAGACATAACGCTGTCGGACGGCTCCCAGATCGGTCCGATCACGGCGACATTGCGGATTCCTTTCGAACCCAGACCGGGTTTCATTCTCTATCTGCATGGCGGCGGCTGGATGTTCGGCTCGCCGCATACCCACGAGCGGGCCATCCGCCTTCTGGCTGCATCCTGCCGGATGGCGGTGATCGCGCCGTTCTACCGTCGCGCGCCCGAGGCGCCGTTTCCCGCCGGACTGGAGGACTGCAAGGCAGCCTGGGGTGCGGCTTTCGCGGCGGCCGCGGCACATGGTATCGACGCTGGACCGGCCGGCATTTCAGGAGATTCAGCCGGCGCCAACCTCGCCATGGCCACCATGCTCGGCGCCCTTCGGGATGGCACGCCCCTGCCCGACTTCGCGTTGCTCTTCTACGGCGTCTATGGCGCGGACTTCGCCACCGCATCCTACCGCATGCCGGACCCGCCCTACGGCCTCACGGCCGCGCGGATGAAGGGCTATTGGGACCGGTATGCACCGGATCCCGCGTTGCGTAGCGATCCGCTGACCGCTCCGCTCAATGCCTCGAACGAAGCGCTGTCGGCCCTTCCGCCCCTCTATCTCAATGCGGCCGAGCTGGACCCGTTGCGGGACGACACGCTCGGCCTTCACGAACGCCTGAGAGCCCTCGGGCGCCATGACGTCTGCCATCTGCATCGCGGCGTGGTGCACGGCTTCATGCAGATGACTGCCGCGCTCGAGGAGGCGCGTACCGCCTTTGCTCTGGCCGCCGACTGGCTGGACACGGCCGGACATTCATCCAACCACGGGAGGAAAAGATGAGAAACGCTTTGAAAACGCTCGCACTGGCTGCGTCGATATCGGCAATGGCGGGCCTTGCCCACGCGGATTCGACCGTGCGGTTCTGGTACCATTTCGACAATCCGGACAATCCGATGAACGCGCTGATCGCCAAGTTCGAGGAGAAGAACCCGGGCATCACGATCGAAGCCGAGAACGTGCCGTGGAACAGCTATTACGACAATCTGTACACGGCGATCGTCGGCGGCGGTGCGCCGGACGCCGCCATGGTCAAGCTCTTCGCGCAGCCGCGGCTCGTTGAAATGGGTGCGCTCGAGCCGATCGATGAACGGCTGGCGAATTGGGATGGCAAGGACGACCTGCTCGACAACATCCTGGAGATCAACGCCGGCCCGGACGACAACCAGTACTACCTGCCCGTCCAGTACGTGGTGCTCTATCTCTATTATCGCGCCGACATGTTCGAGGAGGCGAGCCTCGCACCGCCTGAAACCTGTGAAGACTTCCTGGCCGCGGCCCAGGCGCTGACGCAGGATACGGATGGAGACGGTAATAACGACGTCTACGGCTTCGGCTTCCGCGGCGGTAAAGGCGGTCACGACCACTGGGCGAGCCTGGTGCTGTCCCATGAGGGCGTTTCGCTCGAAGACGAAGAGAGCCTGACCAGCGAGACGGCCATTGCCGCGAACCAATGGGTGATCGACCTGCATCGCAAGCACGGCGTCTTTCCACCGTCGGCCCCGAATGACGGGTTCCAGGAGATCATCGCTGCATTCCAGCAGGGGCGCACGGCGATGACGATTCACCACATCGGCTCCTCCAACGCCATGGTCGAGGCGCTCGGCGACAAGGTCTCCGCAGCACCCGTGCCGGAATGCGGCGGCGGGCGTTGGACGGCTTTCGGCGACGAGTCACTGGCGGTGTTTTCCTCGGCGGAAGACAAGGAAGCCACCTGGAAATGGATTTCCTTCCTCGCCTCCAGCGGAAACAACGCGCTCTTCAATGAGGCGACCGGTCAGTTGCCCGTCACCAAGTCGGATTCGGAGAACTGGCGGAACCACGAGGCGCGCTTCGTAGAGGCGACGATGGACTCCCTTCCCTTCGCCGAGACCCTTCCGGCAACGGGTGCGACGTCCGATTTCGTGGACAATGTCTGGCCGCGCGCCATGCAACGCGCCCTTCTGGGCGAAATCACCTCCGACGAGATGATGCGCGAGTTCGAAGAGCTCTACGCGTCCGAGTAAGCCTATTCCGGCAGCCGGGCAACGGCCCGGCTGCCCGTTTCCAGAACCGGTCCGACGATGTCCTCAGCTGCTCGCACAGTACCGCACGGCCGCGGAAGAACCCGGGAGAGCGTCTCCGCGTTTCCCTATCTCCTCCTGACGCCAGCGGTCCTGGTCACTCTTCTGATCGTCTTCCTGCCCATGGCGGAAGCGATTTTCCTGAGCCTGCACGACTATGTCGTCTGGCGGCCGGCGGACCGTACGTTCATATGGTTCGGCAACTTCATCGCGGCGTTTCAGGACGATGTTTTCTGGATCTCCTTCTGGAACACGCTGCTGTGGATCGGCATCACCATTCCCGCGCAGGCGCTCCTCGGGCTCGTCACCGCCATCCTGCTCAACCGTGATTTCTTCTGGCGGCCCGTGGCGCGGGCGCTGATTATCATTCCCTGGGCCTTGCCGAGCGTCGTTATCGCGCTGATGTGGCGCTGGATCTATGACGCCAATTACGGCGTGCTCAACGACATCCTGTTCCGGCTCGGGATCATGCAGTCCTCCTTTCCGTGGCTGGCCGATCCCGACACGGCGCTCTACGCCGTCATCCTCACGCTGACCTGGCAGGGCTTTCCCTTCTTCGCCGTGATGATCCTAGCGGGCCTGCAGTCAATCCCCAGGAGCTACTACGAAGCGGCGGCGATCGACGGCGCCAGTAATTGGCAGCAGTTCTGCAACATCACGCTGCCCGGCATCGCAGGCGTGCTTGGCACCGCGATCCTCCTGCGCACGATCTGGGTCGCCAACTCCATCGACGTCATTTACGTCATGACCGGCGGAGGGCCGGGCTACGCCACCCACACATTGCCGCTCTACGCCTTCATCGAAGCCCGCTCCAGCCTGAACTTCGGCTATGGCTCCGCGCTCGCGGTCATTTTCACCATCATGCTGACCGGGCTCGTGCTCGTCTATCTCTCGCGCGTCAACAGGACCCTGGACTGATGGTACGCCGCCAATCCGCCCTTCGTTCGCTCTTCGGCACGCACCTTCCGGTGCTGGCGATCGTCGCCTTCGCGCTCGGTCCGTATATCTGGATGGCGCTGACCTCTTTCACCCCGCAGGAGCACTTGTTGCAGGCAGGCGTCGCGCTCGATCCGCAGAACTGGACCGCGGCGAACTACGAGAGGCTCGTTGGCCGCACGGACTTTCCGTTCAACATGGTGCACAGTTTCATCGTGGCCATCGGAACCGTCGTCCTGGGGCTGAGCCTCAGCGTCACCGCGGCTTACGCGTTCTCGCGCTTCCGCTTTCCCGGTCGGCGCGTTCTGATGATCAAATTCCTCGTTATCAACATGTTTCCCGTCGTCCTGCTCATCCTGCCGCTCTTCGTGATCATGCGCCGGCTCGGCCTGATCGACACGCATGCCGCGCTGATCATCGCCAACGCCACCGTGGCGATCCCCTTCTCGGTGTGGATGATGACCAGCTACATCAATTCCATTCCAAGGAGCCTC
The DNA here is from genome assembly GCF_042660605.1 of Nitratireductor sp. GCM10026969. NCBI lineage: Bacteria > Pseudomonadati > Pseudomonadota > Alphaproteobacteria > Hyphomicrobiales > Phyllobacteriaceae > Nitratireductor > Nitratireductor sp. GCM10026969. The sequence continues at coordinate 7,135 of NZ_JBHSUM010000022.1, read as the reverse complement.
GACGAAGCGGCCATGATCGACGGCTGTTCGCGGCTGGGGGCGCTCAGGAAGGTGATCCTGCCACTCATCCTGCCGGGCATCATCGCCACCGGCATCTATATCTTCATCACGTCCTGGAACGAGTACCTTTATGCACTGACGCTGGGCGGCCGCAACGTGCGCACCATCACCGTCGCCATCCAGACGCTCATCGGGGAATACCAGATCGAATGGGGCCTGCTGACGGCAGGCGGCGTGCTGGGCGCCATGCCCGCCACGCTGCTCTTCCTGCTCATCCAGAAACGGCTGATCTCGGGCCTAACACAGGGTGCCGTCAAAGGCTGACCGAACCGTGGAGAATACATTGATGACCAATCCCGTCGGGCTGATTTCCATGCAGATCGCCCGCCCTTTCACCGAAGACCATTTCCCCTGGCTGAGGCGCCTGAAGGCGCTGGGTTTCGACTTTATCGAGCTGCTGGTGCCAGAGCCCGGCGACGTCGACCTGAAAAAGTTGCGTGAGGCGCTCACGGATGCCGGGCTCGATGTCGTGCTGGCCGCCCGCGTCAACATGGAGCGCAACCTGACCAGCAGCGATGCGACCTGCCGGCAATCGGGCCTGGACTACCTGAAATACGCGATTGAGTGTGCCCACACGCTCGGCGCCCGCATCGTCGGCGGTCCCCTCTATGGCAACCCGCTGGTCTTTGCGGGGCGGGCGCCGCACCCCGTCGACGAGACACTTCGTGCCGCGCGTGAGAATTGGTGCGTGGAAGGTCTCAAGGCCGTCGCCCCGTTCGCAGCGCAGGCGGGCGTCACCCTCGCCGTGGAGCCTCTCAACCGTTTCGAAACCGACATCCTGTGCACGACGCGGCAGGGCACCGCGCTCATCGACCTCGTCGGCGAGCCGTCGGTGGGGCTCATGCTCGACACCTTCCATATGCACATGGAGGACGCGAGCATTCCCGAAGCGATCGTCGAAGCGGGTCCCCGCATCGCGCATTTCCAGGCGAACGAGAATCATCGCGGTTTCCTCGGCACGGGCGCGACCGACTGGGTCGCCGTTGCCCGGGCGCTCCACGCCGTCGGCTATGCGGGTCCGATCGCGCTCGAACCATTCCGGCGGGACGACGATCGCATCGCGGTGCCGATCGCGCAGTGGCGGCCTCCGCATGAGGACGAGACGGAAAAGCTCGCCGCCAGCCTCGCACTCCTGAAGAACGCAATGACAATGGGACGCTATCGTCGATGACGCTCAATATCGGCTGGATTGGTTGCGGGCGACACGCCGCGCAGATGCTTTTGCCACAGCTCGTCCGTCAAGACGTCCGCATCGCCGCCATCTGCGACATCGATGCCGGTCGCGCCGCGGACGTGGCCCGCCAATACGGGGTGGGCGCGGTCTTTTCCGACGCGCGGGACCTGCTCGCCCATCCCGGGCTCGACGCCGTCGGTCTCGCCATCGGCCCCGCGGCGCATCTCGAGATCGGCAAGGCCGCACTCGAACACGGATTGCCTGTCTTCATGGAAAAGCCGCCCGGCGCCTCCCATGAGGACGCGCTGCGCCTCAGGGACGCTTCGGAAAAGGCCGGCAAGCCTCTCGTGGTCGGCTTCATGAAGCGCTTCTCGGCGGGCAACAGGATCGCCAAGGCGGTGATCGACCGGGATTTCGGCTCCGCACTCGGCTTCTACGGCTCCTACATGACGGCCCCCACTTATTTCGAGGGCAACGCCGACTATACCGGTTTCCTGCTGCACCATTGCGTGCACTACATGGACCTTCCGGCCCATCTGGTCGGCCCCATCGCGGCAATGGAGCCGCGGGTCATGGAGAAAGAACCCGGCAAGATCCTGCTGCACGTCGCTATTCAGTTCGAGAACGGGGCGATCGGGACGCTGGTGATGGGGACGATCCAGTCCCGCGGCACGCCCATGGAGTTCGTGCAGGTCATGGGTGATCATCGCCGCGTCGAGATCGACAACGTCATCGGGGTTACCTATCACCGCGACCCGCCGTTCAAGTCCGACAACCCGGAAGCGAGTCTGATCGACGGGGAAGACAGCTTGTCCTGGCGGCCGAACTTCACGGCCGCGGCCAACGAGGATTTTAAGGGTTATCATGCGCTTTTGAAGGAAACGGTCGCCGCCTTCCGGGGCGAGCGCAATTCGGCGCCCCTGATCGACGATGGCGCAACGGCGATGCGCTGGCTCGAGACGATCCGCGCCAGCCTCCCGGCGTGACCGGCGGCGAGCCTTTCAGGCCGACTTTCGATCCTGCGCGTCCGCAGGCCGGCGAAGGCCTCCTGCCGTTTCGATGAAGGCGCAGATCTCCTCGACGCCCTTGCGGCGCGAGAGGTCGGTCATGATATAGGGCCGCCCTTCGCGCACTCTCTCGGTGTCTTCCCGCATCACCTCGAGATCGGCCCCGACATGCGGGGCGAGGTCGGTCTTGTTGATGATGAGCAGGTCAGAACGCGTGATCGCCGGCCCGCCCTTGCGCGGGATCTTCTCTCCCTGGGCCACCGAGATCACGTAGATGGTGAGATCCGCGAGATCGGGCGAGAAGGTGGCGGCCAGATTGTCGCCGCCGCTTTCGATCAGCACCATGTCGAGATCGGGGAAGCGGCGATTCAAGTCAGCAATGGCCGCCAGATTGAGGGAGGCATCTTCGCGGATCGCCGTATGCGGACAGCCGCCCGTCTCCACACCGACGATCCGGTCTTCCGAGATCGCCTGCAAGCGCGCCAGGATCAGCGCGTCCTCCCTGGTGTAGATGTCGTTGGTGACCACCGCCATGGAATAGCGGTCGCGCATGGTCTTGAGCAGGACTTCGCACAGCGTGGTCTTTCCGGAACCGACAGGTCCGCCGATGCCGATGCGCAGGGGGCCGTTGAGCGATGTCATGAGCGGAAAATCCTCGTGCCAAGCGTTTCGTGTTTCATGGCGGCGATATCGGCCGCATAGGCGGCGGCGCCAAGATCGTCGGTCGTGGCGTTAGACAATCCGGCCGACAGTTCCGCAACGAGCGGCTCCAGCGCCGCCTGAATTTGAAGCCCCTCCGTCTGGCCGATCGGCACGAGCCGGACGGCGACCGAGACCTGCGCCTGGACATGGACGGTCAGGTAGGCGGCGAGCGTGTCGGTGAGGTCGATGCCGGCTGCGCCGGCCACCGCACCGAAAGCGACCGGATACGGGCATGGCTCCGGCAGCCGGTCGTGCACCGGGTCGGGCCACGCGCGTGCGGCCTCGGCAAAGGCGCCTCCCGTCACCAGCATTTCCGTATGGCGCTCGAGCGCCGGCGTCAGCGCCAGGCAGAACTCGGCAAGTTCGGCGAGCCGGTGAGGCGCCTCGTGTCCGCGCCACGCCTCCGCGACCAGGATTGCGTCGTTGCGCGCGGTACCGCTCCTCAGGTTTCCTGCGATCCAGTCTTTTGTTTCCGCACGGCCGGCCATCCGCGCATGGGCGATTGCCGTTTCCAAACCGGCGGAATAGGCGAACGCGCCGATCGGAAAGGCCGGCGAGCACCACGTCAGCAGACGGACGAGCCCATTGTTCACCCCTGCCCGGCTCCTTCGAGATCCGTGTAGTCGCCGATGGCGAGATAGTGCAGTTCGCGAACGACCCTTATGCTCGGCTTGAGCGCGAAGAAGGCCGATCCGATGATGAAGCACCAGATGGCCGGCGTCTCCACCGCCGGGTAGAGGAATAGAACGGATCCGACAAAAAACAGCATTGCCGCGGCAAACTCGGCGACGGTGTAGCCTATCTCGTAATAGGCGTAGAGCTTCCGATGCCTGCATGAACGGGTAGGGTTCGACGGGTTGAAGATCTTCATGGCGCTACCCCAAGCTGTTTCTGCCGATGGAGGCATAGCAGAATTCACGCGCCATGTTCGTGGTCTCCTCCGCCCCCGTGATGATGGCCGTGGGAATGGCTGTGGTAGGCACCCCTCTCCGGAGAAAAGGGCGCCATGATCTCGCCCACCGTCGCGCCCAGGCCGATCAGCATTTCGTGAATGACGTGATCGCGGCGGATGAGGATCCGGTCCTCCGCAATTTCCGCCGGCAGGTGGCGGTTGCCGAGCTGCCACGCCAGAGTGACCAGATGGCGGGCATCGCGCCCACGCACCTCGTAGAGCGGCTCCGGCGCGGCATGCACTTCGATGACGCGCCCATCGTCGAGCACGAGCCCCTCGCCATGCTGCAGGAGCCGCGCCTCGGGCAGGTCGAGGAGGAACTCGATGCCGCCGTCGGAGCGCATCGCCATGCGGCGGCGGTGGCGTGCCGTTTCGTCCAGGGTGATCTTGTCGGCGGGGTCGGCGACGGTTTGCGTGACACATGTGGCGGTCGGGAGCATGGAATCCTGCTATTGTCTGGAGAGTGCCATCGACGCGCCGGAAGCGATGAGCACGCCACCGACGAGCCGGTTCAACTGCACGAATATGCGGTTGGACTTCAGCATCTTGCCGATCAGCGTTCCGGCAGTCACGTAGAGCATCACCGCCGCCACCTCCAGGAGGAGGAAGACCCCGCCCATGGCCGCAAGCTGCGTCCAGGCGGGCGCGGAGGCATCGATAAACTGCGGGAAAAAGGCGGTGAAGATGGCGATCGCCTTCGGATTGCTGATGGCGATCAGAAAGTCGCGCCGCATGAGGGGGCGTACCGCCGTTTCCTGGCTCTGGGCGGCGGCAAGGGCGCGTGCCTTGCGCAGGAACTGAATGCCCACATAGACGAGATAGACGGCGCCCGCCAGCTTGACGATGGTGAAGGCGGCCGCCGAGGCGGCGAGCACGGCGCCGAGCCCCACGATCGTGATCAGGATCAGAAGCGCGAAGGCCGGCATGCGCCCGAGTCCGCCCAGCATGGCGCGGCCGAAGCCGAGCCGGGCGCCATTGGCAAAGGCCAGCATGTTGTTGGGGCCCGGCGCGCTGTTGAGCGCGAAGCAGGCGGGGATGAAGATGGACCAGGCGATCATGGTGCCCTCGTTCGCGTTACGGACAAGGCGGCAATCCTAGAACAGGAAGTAACGCTGCGCCATGGGCAGCTCCGCCGCCGGCTCGCAGGTAAGGAGCTCGCCGTCGGCCCGCACCTCGTAGGTTTCCGGATCCACCTCGATCTCGGGTGTCAAGTCGTTGAAGAGCATCGCCTTCTTGCCGATCTGCTCGCGTGTGTTCTCCACCGCAAGCATGCCTTTTTCCACGCCGAGCCTTTCCTTCAGCCCGTCGTCAAGTGCTGCCTTCGAGACGAAGGTGACCGAGGAAGCGGTGATCGCCTTGCCGTAGCCGCCGAACATGTACCGATAATGGTAGGGCTGGGCGGGGATGGAGCCGTTGGGGTCGCCCATCGGGGCGGCCGTGATCGACCCGCCGATCAGGATCATGTTGGGCTTCACGCCGAAAAAGGCGGTGTCCCACAGAACAAGGTCGGCGCGCTTGCCCACCTCGATGGAGCCAATGTGCTTCGAGATGCCGTGGGCGATGGCCGGATTGATCGTGTATTTGGCGATGTAGCGCTTGACTCGGAAATTGTCGTTGTCGCCGGTCTCCTCCGGCAGCCGCCCGCGCTGGCGCTTCATCTTGTCCGCCGTCTGCCAGGTGCGAATGATCACCTCGCCGACACGGCCCATCGCCTGGCTGTCCGAGGCGATGATGGAGAAGGCGCCCATATCGTGCAGGATGTCCTCGGCGGCGATCGTCTCCTTGCGGATGCGGCTTTCGGCAAAGGCCACGTCTTCGGGGATCGAGGCGTCCAGGTGATGGCAGACCATCAGCATATCGAGATGCTCGGCGATGGTGTTCACCGTGTAGGGGCGTGTCGGATTGGTGGAGGACGGGAGTACGTTCGAAAGTCCGCACACCTTGATAATGTCCGGCGCGTGGCCGCCGCCGGCGCCTTCGGTATGGTAGGTGTGAATGGTGCGGTCCTTGAAGGCGCGAATGGTGTCTTCCACGAACCCGCTCTCGTTGAGCGTGTCGGTGTGGATCATCACCTGCACGTCGTAATCGTCGGCGACCGAGAGGCAGTTGTCGATTGCCGCAGGCGTGGTGCCCCAGTCCTCGTGCAGCTTCAGCGCGCAGGCCCCGCCCTTCACCATCTCGACGAGCGGTGCGGGGAGCGAGGCGTTGCCCTTGCCCGCAAGCCCGATATTCATCGGAAAGGCGTCGAAAGACTGGATCATGCGGCCGATATGCCAGGCGCCCGGCGTGCAGGTGGTGGCGAGCGTGCCGTGCGCCGGCCCCGTGCCGCCGCCCAGCATGGTGGTCACCCCGCTCATCAGCGCTTCCTCGATCTGCTGCGGGCAGATGAAATGGATATGCGCGTCGAAGCCGCCGGCCGTCAGGATCTTGCCCTCGCCGGCGATCGCCTCGGTGCCGGGGCCGATGACGATATCGACACCGGCCTGCGTGTCAGGATTGCCGGCCTTTCCGATGCCTGCGATCCGGCCGTCCTTCAGGCCCACATCGGCCTTGTAGATGCCGGTGACGTCCACGACCAGCGCGTTCGTGATGACGGTATCCATCGCGCCATCGGCGCGGGTGACCTGGCTCTGGCCCATGCCGTCGCGGATCACCTTGCCGCCGCCGAACTTCACCTCCTCGCCGTAGGACGTGAAATCCTTCTCCACCTCGATGAAGAGCTCGGTATCGGCAAGCCGCACCTTGTCGCCCGTGGTCGGGCCGTACATGTCGGCGTAGGCAGCGCGGGAAATTCTTGCGGGCATCTATACCGCTCCCATTATTTTCTGCTGGAACCCGTAGACCGTCCGGGCACCGGAGAATGGCACCAGCCGCACTTCGCGCGTCTGCCCGGGCTCGAAACGGACGGCGGTACCAGCCGCGATGTCGAGACGCATGCCGCGGGCCTTCTCCCGGTCGAAGGAAAGCGCCTCGTTCGTCTCGAAGAAGTGGTAGTGCGAGCCCACCTGCACCGGCCTGTCGCCGGTGTTGGCGACTTCGAGCACGACCTGACCGGCGCCCGCGTTCAGCGTTACCTCGCCGGGCTTGGTGATAACTTCACCGGGGATCATGGCATATCCTCCTCTTGTCGGCGGCTCATCCGGCGAAGGCCAGCCACAGGCCGGCGAGCGCCGTTGCAAGGCCGGCGAAGCGAGTGAGGCCCGCACGCTCCTGCCGCCAGCGGCCAACGCCGAGCCCGAG